>JAAUUR010000283.1 GCA_012031045.1 Leptolyngbyaceae cyanobacterium SM2_5_2 | reverse complement strand
TGTTGAGGGAGGAGGGATACCCCCAGCGATCCCCCAAAGCCGCTCCACCCGCCGCCTGCACCCCAGCGGAAATCGTCCAGATTTTGGCGCTGGAGGTGGCCAGCAGGTCGATGGCTCCTGTCGTTGAGGTGACGGTAGAGTTGCTGATGAAAGCGCTGACCTGCACCGGATCGGTGCCATCACCAATATCGTTGATGGCGACAGCGGCCCCCAGTGCCCCGCCGCCTTTGGAACCTATCGCAACCGCTACCTGGCCAGCCATCGAGTTGATTTCTGAGCGGTTGTCGGCGCTAACTTGAACGGCCTTGACCGTGGTGACGGTAGAACCCGTAATCGACCCCTCAATCCTGAGCCCCTCCAGGTCATTAATGGTCACGGCGCCAGCCAGAGAAACGGCGGCTTTGCCCGACACGGCCGCTGCCACCGAAGCCGCAATGGATTGGATGATTTGCTCGCCTGTGGCCTTTACAGTCAGGCTATCCACCGTCAGGGTTGAGTTTTCGACCGTGGCCAGAGTGTGATGGCCAGAGCGGTTGCCAATGGCGTTGTAGGCGATCGCCGCCCCAAAGCCCAGAGACAACCCAGCGCCCGAAATCGCCACCGAAACTGCACCAGATACCGACTGAATGGCGGCCTGATCCTGGGCCAGGATGCGGGTGGCCCCGCCTACGCCACCGCTTAGCCCCCGCAGGGTACTGCCGATCACCTGGGCGCGGGTGAGGTTGTCAATCTGGTTGACGCTGGCTGTTCCTGCAATGGTGGCGGCTGTCTGTTGCGCTTGGGAGACCCCAACCGAAGCGCTGACGGTTTGAATTTTGCTGTCGTTCTGGGCCAGCACCTGCAGCGAGTCGGCGTAGTCCAGTTGGGAGTTCTTCACCACAGCTTCGGTGGTGTTTTGAATATCGTTCCAGGCGAAGCCGAAGCCAAAGCCGCCGCCGCTTTGGGTAGAGCCCAGGCTAACGCTGGCCGTACCCGCTACCGAGAAGATTCTGGAGCTATCCTCAGCTTTGACGATGTGAACCTGGGGCAAAAAATTGATGGTTCGCTCCCGTCATAGCAACGGGATCCATCGCGATCGCAATCCCTAGTTCGGCTCTTCTTTGGAGGCGGCCAACCGGAAACTGGTTGGGCTACCACCATCGACGATGGCGTAGTATGTGCCGCCCTGAGTTAGCCCGCCCAGGCTGGTGCCGCCCCCATTATCGTAGGTGAGGGCCTGGCCAGCTATGAACCCGTGGGCCCGGCCAAGGGTAATTGTGTCCTTTGCTTCCACCTGGAACAGGGCAAAGGCTTGTTCTTCTGCGGGGGTAAATTCAAATAGGCTGTAGGAGTTGCCATCGCTGGCTTTGCGGTGCAGAGAATGCTGGCCCCCGGTGGCTTTGGTGAAGTCCATCACAATGGCGCTACCGCCAGAACTGGCCGCTAACCGCAGTTGGGTATCGGAGATTTTAATGACGTAGTAGGTTTCGCCGTCCTCCAAACCGCCGATTGCCTTACCGTCCCCATTGCTGTAGACCACCGCATCGCCGCTGACCCAGCCGTGCTCACTCCCTAGATCGATAGCGGTGGTGTTGGTGGGGGTGCTGGCTAGGTAGAGTCGGTGTCCCTCGCCTATGGCACCGCTGGGGTTGATGTTGATGAGGTTGTTGCCCGCACTATCGGAGGCCAACCGCAGCCGTTTGGGATTGGTAGCGTCAACCACCACGTAGTAAGTGGCGGTGGTGTTCAACCCGGCAATGCTGCTGCCGCCGCCATTGTCGTACTTAACGGCGGTGCCGGTAACCCAATCCAGGCTGTTCTCAAACACAATGGTGTCAAGGCTGGTGGATGAGGTCTGCACCTGGCTGGCACTGGTCAGCAAGGCTGGTTGAGCGCCGCCACCGCCGTTTAGAGTGGCATTAACACCCTCCACAAAGCTGGCCGTGGCCCGACTAATTTCGTTGTAAGAGAAAGACCCGGCCAGGGAAACGTTGGTCTGGCCGCCCATGGCTCCAGAGCCCCCAGCGGTAATCGCAAAAATGTTGCCGTCGCTCTGGGCATCTACCCGCAGACCGTTGGCGGTGAGCGTGAGTTTTTGGCCAGCCCCCTGGCCGTAGAGGTAAGCCTTGGTGTTGCCGCCGACTTCATTCCACCCGGCGGCCCCGGCCAGCCCCACAGAGGTTTTGCCAGGGGCGGCTTTGGCAAAGGCTACGGCTCCGCCAATGGCGTAGAGGCCGGTGTTGTTGAAGGCGGTCACCTCTACCTGGTTAGCCTGCATTGTCCCGGCATCGTAGACGAAGGCTTGAACGTGGTCGGTCACCCGGTTAAAGGACACATTGCCCGATAGGCCAATGGCGGAGGTGGGCTGGTTATTCTGCCCGGTAGGAGCGCCAGCCGCCCCCGTGCTGCCGGTCTGAGTCGTGGTGGGTGGCTTGGGATTGCCATCGGCCACCGCTGCGGCGACGGAAAATGCTCCCAGCCAGCCGTCTGACTTGGCGTTGACCTTGACATAGTCCGTAACGGCAAGGTTGGTCAGGGCAGACGGGGCCGGGTAGGCCGCGATGCTATTGGGGTCAAAACCCGCCGTGAAGGGGTTGGCGCTGCCGATGATGGCATAGGTTTTGCGGTCAATATCGTTGATGGATACTGTGACCCCAAAGCCCAGGCTCTTGCCTACCGCCACGCCCCCTACCCAGTTGATGTTGGTGTCCTGGCTGGTAGCGGAGATATCGACACTGGGGCCAGTGATGGTAACGCCCTCAGCCAGCCGCGCCACAGTAGTGCTGTCCTGGCTAACGTAGGCGAAGCTACCGGCAATGCCGTAGCTGCCAGTGCCTTTACCTCCCGACTGGGTAAAGTTGAAGTTCATGATGGCTTCTTCGGCTTTGATACTGAAAGAGCCGCGATCTCCCGTAAAAATGGCCGTGCCTGCGTCTACCAGCGCCTGGGTTTTATTGTTCAGGAAGGTCAGGAAAATGCGCCGCCAACGCCCGATTTACCATCGGCCCCTAGCAACTTAATATCTTGCTTGCTAAACTCAGCTTTGCCTAAGTCAATTTCCAACGATGGCAGCAAGAACTGAAATACCCCGGTCAGGTTCAGCAACTGCATGTGGTTAGTGGCTTCTACGGAGACACTTTGATCCTGTAGATCGGCTTCACGGGTACGCCAGGCCACATCTTGATTAATGGCTACATTGGGGGCAACAATGGCATTGACTTCATTGTTGAAAATTAGCAGATTAACTGACCCGGAAACGCCAACATTTTCCCCCGACGCTGTACTCCTAGCCCAGGTATTTAGGAGTTTTGATTTCAGCCCTAAGGTTCCGTCTAAATAGTCATTGACGGCACCATAACCATCCTCTTCCAGCAACTTAACCAGGTCGTCTAGGCTGGTGGGGATATACTCCTCTGGCTTAGTTAAAAATGGATATTCTACGGCAGCGGTTATCTGGATTGTTTTGTCAGCATCGAGCCTGGCATTACTGTTGACAATGGCCTTAGCATCGTCGTTGTAGATGCCCACAACTACCGCCGCACTGCCTGAAGAAGAGGCCGCACCGGCAATGTCGCTATCGGCATTGAGCTTAACTTCGTGCTCAAGGGTGGCGCTAATGGTCAGGTCTTCCCCCGACTTAAGCACCGCGTTACTGCCCACATTGGCGAGCACTTGATGACTCGTGTAGGCAAAACCTAGCGCCCCTGCCAGAGCTAAACCTTGCCCTCCGGTACCAGCATTATTACCGCCAGCGGTTGAATTTTCCGCTGCATTGCCGTTCTGCTCTCCATTGACTAAGCCACCGAAAATTTCGCCAACTTTTCAAATACATCAAAGCTGGGCATCGGGGCCGCTGGGTTCTGCCCCATCACTTCTTTCGGTGGCCGCTACCGCACTGTCCGATGTTTTGAGCTTGGCAATAATGCCGATACCGGTGACAGGTTCAGGTTTATCTTCATCATCGCCCTCTGCAACCGCTGGGGCTGTGGCATGGGCCGTAATTGCCCCATCTACATCAGCTTTAATATCAGTATCAGTCAGGGTAATGCCAAATGCAAAGCTGGCTTTGCCAGAATTACCGGTTTTAGAAGCGGCTTCTGCTTCAGCAGAATTGTTGCCATAGGCCATAACATTGGCGTTCTTGCCAGCGACAATGCTAGCTCCCTGGGCAACGGTAACATGGGAAACAATGTCGGTGTGATTAACTGCTAGAGAAATCCCAAAGGAACTACTCTTAGTTCCTTCGGTTTCCGTTGCAATGGCCGCTTCAGCTTTACCCTCAGACCCAATTGAAACATTACCGCCCGCTTCAATAATGGCTCCGCCAAGAACATTGACTTTAGCGGTCGAATTAGCCTGCACATAGCCAATACTGACGTAGCTACCCTTGGCCTGTCCCTTACTTTGGGTAGTAGCAACGGCGTCCACGGTAACATCGTCAGCCCCAATTAGTTTTGCTCCTGAGCCAACCGTAACCAATGCTTCAGATTTTCTGACTAAGAATTTGACCGGCAAGGCCAGAGCTTCTGCGAGTCTTTCTTGCAGCGGCTCAATAATAAAGCTGTCGATTAGTGAATTAGCTCCGAGCAAATCTCCAAGGGTTTTATCTTCTGATTGAGCCTTAATGTCAATACTATTAGCCTTTAGTATAGCATTGGTGCCGATATTAATTGTAGTGGTTTTAGTAACCCAATTAATGGGAGATAAATTTTCTGCTGCCGCTGCTGCAATGTAATTGGCATAGAGCTGAATATCACCCGCCTGATAGCTAGAACCGGCCTCGGCATGAGTTAGTAAATTAGCCCCAGTTCCAATGGTGATGGTTTTAACAACTTCGCCAAAGGAATCACTACCCAGGCGAATAGTCCCAGAGTTTCCGGTAGAGTTAGCGGTGGCATGATCGGCCCCAGCCGCTACCTGACGGGTAGAAAGAATGACATTATTCTGAACCGTAATGGCTTCTGCAATAACGTCTAAGTTGGCTCCATTGAGGAATAGGTTCGATTTAAGGGTAACGCTATCCTCACCAAGCCCACCATTGATTTCAAAACTCTGCATCCCAGTCAGGGCAGACCAGGCTAAGGTTACTGAATTACTAGAGCCGTCTAAATCAGTAATGCCGGTTCCTGCCAGGAGCGAACTGGTATCGGTAATGATCAGATGGCTCGCCGTAGTTTCAATCGACAAGCTGTTATTTGTCGGTAGCCCGATATCCTCAAACAGAAGTTTATTGCTGGTAAAGCTAAGCCTTCCCAGGGTCGTTTTTAGACCAGCATCGCCAGTAAAACTTTGAGTTTCAATAGCTCCGGTTTGGTATTCTAATAGCCAATCATCGCCGCCAAAGGCTTGGTTTCCTGTAACGTCATCGGAGGCGGCAACGTCGGCACGGATTAGGGTACTGAGTTGATGAATAAAATTACGTCCTACCGCTCCCTGGGCAACATTACAACCATAAAATAATAGGTCGGCATCGGCGGTTAAGGCACTTTGCCAACCCAGTAAATCATCTTGATATCCGCTCAGGCTGTGGCTATTTAAAGCCATATTGCCTAATTGCAACTGCCCCACATCGCCGTGGGAAAATACGTGGATAGACGATACCGCACCTTCCCCATACAGCGCCAGGGTTTGGCTGATTTGCTGAACCCCATTGGCCAGAGCATCGAGAGTGTAGATATTGGTCTGATGAGCAGGTAGCTTTGACGCAATACTCTCGATTAATCCGGTGTAATCACCAACAGAGGAATCGACAAAAACCAACCCTGTTGACAGGGCAGTGTCCGTGGTATCAAACATGATGCGGATCCAGTAATGGGTTAGATATCGGCAGAAAGCAGTGAGGCGGGGGCTGCCTTTGAAATACTGAGAAGAACGGATAAATGACTTAAATGTTAGGGGAGAACTAAGCCAAGCAATAGTTGAGAAAAAAGAATTGAGCAGAAACCCGGTTTCTGCTCAGAAACCCGGTTTCTAACTCTGAGTAATCCCCTACACAGAAAGCGCCGCAGCGGGCTCAGTGTCAGGTTGCATTGTAGAACTGTCGCCATTCACAGCTTGGCCGCTGGGGCTGGGGCCAACCTGTACCTGGGCGATTTTTTCCGCCATCCACTGATTGAAGAAAATCACTTTAAGCTCTTGCTTAAGGGCGTCATCTTGCACGGCAGGGAGAATTTGATTGATGCGAAACAAGCACCACCGTTGACCCATGGCGACGGGGCCAACCAGGCTGCTGGGGTGTACCCCGTCTGCAATCGCGGCTTTGATTTCTTCTCGCAGTTTGTGGCGGCGCAGCAAGTCGCGCTTGACCACTACAGTTTGGTCAGCATCGAGGGGGTAGTCATAGCCAATTTGCTCAAAGCTGGTGCCATTGTCTAGCCGCCCTTTGATGTCGTGAGCTAGGTCCTCGCGGGCGGCTACGATGTAGGAAATTTCAACCTGGTCAAAGTCCTGGCCGTGTTCGGCAAAGTAGGTCGGCAGTTGCGAATCCAGAATGTGCTGCTTGAGCTTTTCCAGCTTAAGGCCAACCACTACCTGGCTTTCAAAGGTGGCGTAGTCCGTTCCCTGGCGGTTTAGCCATTCACCAAACTGGCTGGGGTCAGTGAGGTTTTGGTTAATGCGAAAATCTAGCAGAGTCTGACCCAGCTCATCGGTAGTGACTACTAGAGCTGGGTTAGCCTGCATTTCCTTTTGCAGAACGTGGTAATTCAGCAAGTCGCGAATGAAGGGTTGAAGCTGGCCAAACAATCGTAGGTAGGAGAAGGCCTGCCCAATGGAGAGGGTTTCTCCATCCAGGATGACGAGGGGGGCGGATTCGGGATTAATCATGGGCTTTGCTCTCGAAGCTGAAGACTGCTCCTGTAAGATGCCCATATCCTGTGTCAATCTCTGGTACTTTACATCATGTTATCAACCCAAAAGTCTTGGCTAAGCCCGTTCACTCAGAGTACTTCATGAAAATAACCATCCCTTTGTAATAGCTCTCTGCCCTCACCCCTGCCCCTCCTCCCGTGAGGGGAGAGGGGTTCTGAATCCAGCTCCCCTTCTCCCCTGGGGAGAA
>JAAUUR010000282.1 GCA_012031045.1 Leptolyngbyaceae cyanobacterium SM2_5_2 | reverse complement strand
CGTCTCCATATTCAAAATTCGTTCCCAACTCAATGGTGTGGCTGGGCTATTCGTAGGCTTGCTCAACACAGACTTTTACGACGTCCCCCTCGACTACACCCAAGACTACCAAGACCTGGTCTCCGAAGGTTACCGCGCGCCCTCAACATTCTGCAAGTCCTGGAAACGTTAGAACGCAACCCTCCCGCCCCCGAACCCGCCCTCAAACACCCCCTGACGCCCCTCTAAACCGTCCCTCTCTCCTCGATGTCTTGCCTTCAAGCCCCAACCCAGCGCCGCTAAATCCTTCCCTCACCCGTGCACCCCATGATCCCTTCTGCTCGTAAAACCATTGCCGTCTGGCAACCCTACTTTCTGGGTGGCGGTGCCGAGGCCGTTGCCCTCTGGCTGTTGGCGGCCCTAGTGAATGACTATGATGTCACGCTCTGCACCCTGGCTGAGGTCAATCTGGCCAGGCTAGATGCCATGTATGGTACGGCTCTGGCCACCTCAAATCTGAGGGTTAACAGCCTCATTCCACCCGCCTACACCCGCCTGGTCTACGCCCTGATCGCTAACCTGCCCTGGGTAAAACTGGCGGCTATTCATCTGTCTATCCGCTGGTTTAAGCGGGTGGGTCAAGCTGACGATTTGGTGGTTTCGGCTTTTAATGCCGTGGACTTAGGCAAACCGGGCCTGCAATACCTGCACTGGATCAACGTGGTCGAAAAATCTCGCCAGGACGCTGGCCCCATCATGAAGCTGATGCTGGGATTATCTCAATTCTCCCAAGAACGGCTGAAGGCCAATGCATCGGTAGCGAATTCTCACTACACGGCGCAACAAGTGCAAACCACCTACGGCATCCAGGCTCCCGTTATCTATCCACCTGTGGTTACTGACCTTAACCCAGTGCCGTGGGCCGATAAGGAAGATGCCTTTTTGTGCAGCGGGCGCGTCGTTTTTGCCAAGCAAACCCATCGGGTGATTGAAATTTTGTCGGCGGTGCGAGATCGCGGCTTCAACATCAAGCTCTACATCACTGGGGGGGGCGGCGGCACCTATAGCTGGGGCTACCAACGTAAAGTTCGTAAACTGGCGGCGGCCAATTCAGACTGGGTAACGTTCTACCAAAACCTCCCCTATGCCGATTATCTTACTGTAGTTGCCCGCTGCCGTTACGGATTTCACCACAAACCGGAACCCTTTGGCATTTCCGTGGCAGAAATGGTGAAAGCCGGTCTGATTCCCTTTGTTTGTTCACGGGGAGGGCAAATAGAAATTGTTAGCGCCGCTAACCACGATCTAATTTTTGAAAAAGCCAACGATGCGGTGGAGAAAATTGCCGCTGTCCTGGCTAATCCTAGCCGCCAGCAAGTTTTGCTAACCTCCCTTGCCGACCAAGCTCTGCTCTTTTCTACCGAACGATTCACTCAGGAAATTCGCGCCGCTGTAGCCCAATGTCTGGATTCTAAAATCGAAGCCTATCACTCAATAACCCCTGCTCAAAAATCCAAGCCCGAAGCATACCATTCAATCTAAAGTTCAAAATCCAAAATTGGTAGTAGGCTATGCCAAATTTAACGAATTGCCATGTTATCGACCCCCACAATATTGGCGATTTACTCTCCTCTCCCCTCCATTACTTTGAGTTTCCTGGTTTCACAACTCAAGCTGTGGATATACGCACCATGCAAGCCGAAACAATAGCGACCGACTCCATTATTGTAGGCGGGGGTGGCCTCCTGTTTGAGCGTTTTCTACCCCAGTTTGCCGCTATTCAATCTACCCAACAATCGGCAAAACGTATTCTCTGGGGTGTAGGGCAGCAGGGCTATGCTTTAGATAAACTTAGGGATTACCGCCAGTTTGACTATCGCCCCTACGTTGCCAACTTTGATTTGGTCGGCGTTCGTGACGTTGACGTGCCCTGGTCCTGGGTGCCCTGTGCCAGTTGCATGCACCCCGCCTTTGACCAGGCTCGCACACCCCAGCATGACATTGTGGTGTTTTCCCACAAAAAGTTTTGGATTAAATTTCCTGATCTACCCCACCTTACCCATGAAGAAACTGACTTTGAAACCGTGCTGGATTTTTGGGATCGGGCGAAACTATCCTGACTAGTTCCTTCCACGGGGCCTATTGGGGCACACTACTGGGGCGCAAAGTGCTGGCTTTTCCCTTCAGCAGCAAGTTTGCCAGTCTTAAACACTTACCTACCCTGTACCCGGTTAAAAACTGGAGCCCAGTACGCTGGCGGCTCTCGTTATTGGGCCAATCGCTCTACGAGTGGAAGTACAAGAATCAATATCGCTGCACCACAGATGATTGGCAGGCTCTATTGCCCCAAACGCGAACCTATCCCAACAGTTTGGCCGAGTGCCGAGCCGTCAATCAGCAGTTTTATACAGCGGTTATGAATTTAATCGCCTGACTCCACCTCATGCGTTCGGCATAGTTCAGCAGAATCAGGTGGTTGGTACGCTAGCACCTGCCATTAGAGCGTTGCATTCGTCCCTAGACCTGGGTTCAGGCCTAATAGACCTGTTGTGAGGTCATGGATAACTGCTCCCCGAACCAGTAAAGATTACTTTAAATACAACGCCTGTTCAGCCTGGCGACGTCTAACCAGGCCCGGCAGCACCTCGCCATCGGCGTAGACCCAGCGGGGAAATTCGTCGGCGGCTCCAGCAAAGTCGCCAGTGTTGTGCTTTTTGAGCAGGGTTGAGCTGCGGTAAGCCCCAAGCCCCACGTTGAAGGAAAACGACACCATAGCCGAAAACTGGTGCTCATTGGTGGTGATGGTGAGGGCATCAGCTACCCCGCGCTCGAAGATATCCAGATCCTGCTGGAGAATTGCCTCGGCTTCCGCCGCTGTGATGGTCATACCTTCATACACCGGGGGCGGCCCGGCCATGGAGGTGTGGCCGTAGCCAATCGTCCAAATGCCGACCGGGTCTTTGTAGGCGGTGGTACGCAGACCCTCGAAGTGTTTAATCAGTTCCAGGCCAGCCTGGTTAATTTGTCCGCTCTGGGGTGGCACCCACTGTTCAGGTTCCGGGGCACCGGTACCCATCGATACGGTCATCCCCGCAGGGGCATCGGGCCGGTTGAACCAGGCTTCCATGCCCGTGATGTTGACCACCTGCTCCTTAGGGTTGGTGGCAGACGGCGCTTTGGTAATGCGAGAAATCCACACATTGCCCTGCATTAGATAGATCGCCCGGTCGGTTTCTTTAATCCAGGTGGCCATCCGCACCTCCTGCCGCCGCAACACCACTGCCGTCATAGTTCCAACGAGCTTTGTAGCCCCGCGCATCGATATGGGTAAAAACCTTGGAACTGGCCAGCCCGCCCTGGTTGCCCCACCAGGCATCGAGGGCAGCATACACATCGTAGGGATGCACCCCCGACACGACAAAATCCACCGCATCACCCAGCAAATGGCGGGATTGGGAGGCGCCACCCACAGCCGCGTTAGTCGCTGGATCCCGATACCAGGAGTTAATGGTGATGGGCCGATTACCAAGGCGTTTGCGAATGTCTTCCATGGCTTTGGCAATGCGGAGAATGCCGTAGATCACATCGGCATTGGCGGGGCGGCGATAGCTACCCGTGGCCCGGTTCACATGCAGAGCCTCGCCCCAGGTAAAATTCCCCCGCTCACCGTACTGGGTTTGCCCGTAGATCGGATCGTTGGAGTAGTAGGTGCCGGAGAAACCAGGAAACTTAAGAGGAATGCCGCGATCGCCCGGCGGCGGCGGCGGATTATTTTGGTCGTCGGGGTTGTTACCAATTTCGGTACCCACAATGTAGATATCCGACACGTAGCCGTACCAGGTATTGCGGTTTTGGGGGCCAAGCAACGCTCCCTTGAGCGCCAGTCGGACGTGGTTCTTTTCCGGCTGGGCGTAGGAACTCAGTTCAAACACGGTGCCGCGTTTAACCAAGACCTTCTCCGCCTCTGGTAGCTCGCTAGAGAGGGCCGGACTGGTCTTAAATACCGTGTCGCCCGCCACCTGCAAAAGCTGCCGCTGCCCGGTGATCGTGACATGGGGATTGTAAACGTACCAGGTAGTCGCTTGGTTGGGGCCAAGGCCCGCATCGGCCAGTTTGATTTTAGTATGGTCGCCCGCCGCCGGTAGGTAGTTCACCACGGGGAACTCAGTATTGCGGTTAACGGATACCTTGGCCGCACTGGGCAACTGCGATGAGGGCTTGGGCTCTTGCTTAAAGACCGTGTTGGTGGTGACGGTTAGGGTGATAGCCGAGAGCAGCATGGTCTCTTGCTCATTGACGTACCAGGTGGTGGCCTTGCCATCCCTCAGGGTGGGCTTCACCAGTTCAATCTGCCAGCGATTGCCGCCCAGGTTGAGGTAGTACTGAATATCTAGCACCGTTCCCTTTTTGACCAGCACTTTTTGGGTCTCGGGCAGTTCACCGGGTGGCTTGGGGCTGAGGGTGGCGTAGGTATCTTGCAACGCCTGAAGCTGCATCCCCTCGTGGGGGCGGCTGGGGTTGCCCACGCTATCGGCCTTAGCATGGAGGTTGTAGACGTGCCAGAGGGTGCCGTTATTCGGGCCTAGGATAGTATCGGCCAGTTCTATCAGGGTGTGATCAGCGACGGCAGGCATAAAGGAAGCCAACGGAAACTGGCTATTGGCCGCCACAAATACCTTGGCGGCATTGGGCAACTGGGTGGAGGGCTTGGGCTCTAGCTTAAACAGGGTGTCGTAGGTAACGGTCAACACGGCGTCGGTGCCCAGACGAATATCGGGAGTGTAAACATACCAACTGGTGCGGTCGCCATCACCCAACGTGGGTTCAACCAGCTCAACCAGCCAGTGAAAATTGCCCGCATTGGTGTAGTAGCGAAACTCAAACACCGATCCCCGCTTCACCAGGACTTTTTCGCGATCGCTAATTCGCTAGATTGCCGGGGGCTGACCTTAAAGAAGGTATCCTTCACCACCCTGAGCTGGCCATTGTGGTCGATCACCAGGCCAGTATCGCCGGGTTTGGGCGGATTGGGGGCTGGGCTGGGTTCCGATGCGCCGGTGCCCACCGACACCGTCATAGCGCGGGGTTTGTCGCGGCGGGCAAACCAGGACTGTAGAGCGGTGGCATCCACGACCTGCTCCTGGGGATTAGTTGGCGAGGGCCGCTTGGGCACCGCCGCAATGTAGGTATTGCCATCCATCAGGTAAATAGCTTTATCAGTTTCCTTGACCCAGGTTCCCATCGCCGATGCACCTTAACGAACGACCCAACTCTAGCCAGCGTGATACTCACTATGCCGCCAGCGGATCGCTTTGGCTAGGGGCGGCTTTAACACGAGTTTTCTTGGACTTAAAGAAGCGCCGCTGGGGTAACCGACCTTTGCCCCCAAGGGCATAAATCCAGACCACCACGGCAACCCAGTGCACCGGCACAATCAGCCATAGAGAGCCGGTGATCCAGTAAAGACCTGTGAGCAACAGCCCTAGCCAGCCCACCAGGACGAGGAAACGGCGATCGCTGAAGGTGTCGTTGGCCTGTCTGTAAATGGTTTTGCCCAGCAGCAGATGGTACAGCACATAGAGCACCAGGCTCAGGGCAGCCCAAAACAACCAGCGCCAGCCCGGTACGCCCTCGTTGGGGTGGGGCAGCAGCATCACCCGAAAAATGACCTCTTCCACAAAGGCCGGAATGAGCAGCAGCCGCAGCAAATCTAGGACAAAATGCCAGGGTTTGCCGATAGCTGTGCGCTGAATCAGAAAACCATTGCGACGACCCAGGGGAATGGCGAGCGCGCCATAAATTGCCAGGGCACCCGCACTGAGCAACAACCAATGCCCCCTGAGACGACTGGCAATACTATCGGCCAGCCGCTGCACCGACCGCCCCAGAATGGGAATGCCCCCCCATGGCCGTAGTGGGCCGGAATCGGTTCAACGCGCGGATCATCGCCACCGACCATATTGGTGCGCAAAAACCAGAGCTGGGCTCCATTCCGTAAAAAGGTGCGGGCAACGGCATCGTGGGCCCAGCGGGGCATCATGGTTTGCCAACTCAGCGCCCCACTAAACAGTCCCGTATTGTTGGCAAACGTTCCGGGCGGGGCCACCCCAGCCAGCGATTCTGCATTCTGCTGCCAGTCAGGACGAATCACGCCATAGGGAACCAGCAAATCCTGCAAATCCTGCGCTAAAGCCACAAACTGCCTGGCTTTTAAGGCTTCAGGGCTGGTGGGGTTTTGCCGCAGCCACTCGATCACCTGGGGATTGCCCTCAATTTGCCGCCTCACCTGCTGCATGGCGATGAACAACGCCTGGTTCGAGTCTTGCACGCAGGAGGTCGCGGGGGTGACCCCGGCCACCCCTGTACCATCCCCGGTGCGGTAGCGGGCCGCCATCACCTGGGTCTGAATCAGCAGCTCGCGAAATAGTGAGATGTTGACATCCCCAAACTGCAAGGGGGTAATGAACGAATCCAGCTTGACCACCACATCCGATAGGGGCCGCATCCCTAACCAGCCCCGCTGCATATCCCCCGTGTAGCTGCTCCAGTCTTGGGTGCCCGACAGCACCGCCCCGCTATTGTGGGCATAGACCTGCTGGTAGTTGATGGCGAACTGCAACTCGTTGGCAATCGGTTCGCGCACCACCCGCGCCAGCCCGTAGGAAAAGTGCCCGGTAACAGTGCCGACCGGCGTAAATTCGCTGTTCTCGCCGCCAATCCCACCAAAGAGGTGAATAATCAAGGCATAGTCGCCCTCCTGCCACTGGGCGCGGGCGGCATCAGAACTACCGCCATTGGGGCTAACCAGCACCCGTTGCAGCGTGCCCTTACGCTGGGGTGTATCGCGCCAGTTTTGTCGGTCGATGTATTTCAGCCCAGGATCGCGGCCAATTACCACCTGGTCGGGCTGGAGTTGAACCAACGCCCGTGGCTTGAGCGCCTGCACCGTAAACACGCCGCTGGTATCGCGGGAGCCATAGATATACCAGCCCGCTTCGCCGCCGGGAGACTTGTCCAACTCCCGTAGGTTAGAAAAAAATCGCTCTCCCCTGAGCATGGGCTGCTGAGGAATCCGCACGGTGCCCGTGGGGCCGGTAAACCCCCCCAGTGGCGGT
>JAAUUR010000281.1 GCA_012031045.1 Leptolyngbyaceae cyanobacterium SM2_5_2 | reverse complement strand
GCTCGAGCTGCTAGCTTAATTGCTAGTAGTGTTGCCAGTGGTGTTGCTGGAGCTAATACATTCGCTGATAACGTAATCGATTTGGGTAACAAAGTAGGTATTGAGCTTCAAAAACCGTCGGATTTGAAGTGAATATCTACTTTTGATAGCTCAAAGCGCTAACATCGCCTCAGCGGTGAGCCCCCAGGCTGGAAACATCGCGGATTTCACCACGCTGTCGCCGCTAAAACCCGTTTCCTCATAACCCTGTTGCGTCAGGGCCAGCACCGTCACCTGCCCCAGCACCGGGTCGAGAATCCAGTATTCTGGAATGCCGCGCCACTCGTACTGGTTGCGCTTATCGAGGTAGTCGCGGCGGTGGTTTTCGGCTCCAGGGCTGACGACTTCAACGACCAGCCGGGGCGGGGCCATGGCCAGGGTAATGGCGGCCTGGCCCAGTTCTCGCATTTGGTCGGGATGTTCGGGCCGCAGCACCGTCAGGTCGGGGTAGCGGTTTTTGGGTTGCCCTGGCATAGCCAAGGCCAGACCTTGCAACCGAATTTGCCGCCTATCCACCACAGTTTTGAGAGCTTCATACAACTGCATCGCCCGGTACAGGTTCTCGTCAGACTCTGGCGGCATCGTCACCAACTCTCCGTGGGTCAACTCGTAGTAGGCATCAGCCGCCTCGGCGTGGGCCAGGAAGTCTGCAAAGGTTTTGAGTTGAGGCTTAGCCTGCACCATGACAAAAGCCCTGAGAATAACTGAACTAACCTCTATTCTAGTAGTCTGAGCCAGGGTATCTGCCTCAGCCGGGAGGATAGTAGGGCTTAGAATAGATCTCTTGCAGATTAAATTGAATTGCCTGCATCAAGCGTTCTGAGCGTATTCTAGGTTGTAGAGTGCTGTTGCCCATGTGAAAGTAGGTGCGATACTCACGCCAGAACTCCAAGGTTAGCAACACTCGCTCTTCGAGCCCCAACTTGGGTTTGGCACCGGGTTTGGGATGGGGGCTCCACTATGGAGTTAAGGTTTCAATCATCTGCTTGAAGGTCTTGCGTTCTATGCCGAAACGCCGCTTAAACTTCTGATTGGAGAAGGTTTGCGCTATCTGGTAGTTCATCATCAGAAGCTCAGAATTTTGCTTGCTCCTGAGGTTTTCTTATTTTTTGCCTGGTGGGCAAGACTCGCTCGCGCTAATTTGCAAGAGGTCTAATTTGCTGGCACTAGCCATCGCTATCCTGGCTCTTGTTAGTCTTCCGGTGGCGCAGTCGTTAGGCCGCTACTGCGATCATCACACCCACGCCCAGCACCGCCGCCCCAATCGCTACGAGTTGAGCCTGTACCCCTGAGGATTGGCTGGGTTCTGGGAAGATCGAAGATTCTAGGGCGTGCTCTAAAGCTGGGTCAAAGCCTGATTCTTCCGTACGAGAGATCAAGGCTTCCAGTGGGCTTTAAAGCAGACCCTAGTGCATGGCCCGTGGGGGCGGTGGGGGCGGTACTCTCAGTTTGGCAGGCAGCGGCACTGCCTGCGGCGACCACAGTGTATAGCTCAGCTCAAAGGGAACGAACCTGGCTTCGGCCCTGGGGCGACCCATGAGTACAACTCGGTATTCACCCACGGCAGGAAACGTAATGTCGGCCCCAAGGATATTTTGAAACTGTTGGCAAAATATCCCTCGCCCCCGGATTGTTTTGGTTGAAGCGGTAGTGGTACTCTCTGGGCTTGAAGTGCGGCCAACGTACTTACATCTCAAGTCCAGCTCGGGATCGAAATTTTCCCCCACAGGTAAAACCTTCCAGCTCTGGACTTGGGTGGGATTGACTCACTAGATTTTGGGCAATGATGAATCGAAGACTGAGGCTTTCTACCCTATCTCTGGGTGCCGTTTTTTGGGGGCAGGTTTTAGTCGGGTGTGGCTCTGGCCCAACCGAGTCAGCCAATGGCTCAGATCCTGCGGCCACCCCATCTCAGACCGGCTCAGCCGAGCAGATTGTGTTGACCATTGGTGGCGAAAGCGAAGACGGCTACGACCCCACCCTAGGCTGGGGCCGCTATGGGTCGCCCCTGTTTCAGAGCACGCTGCTGAGACGTGACGATAACCTCAAGATTGTCAACGACCTGGCGACCGACTATACCGTCAGCGAGGATGGGTTGATCTGGACGGTGACGATTCGCGATGACGCGGTATTTTCCGATGGAGAACCGCTGACCGCAGCAGACGTTGCCTATACCTTCAACAAAGCCGCAGAAAGTGGTGGCCTGACTGATGTAACGGTGCTAGACACTGCTGTTGTCCTAGACGACACCACTGTGGAACTGCGGCTAAAGCAGCCCCAGAGCACCTTTGTGAATCGGCTGATTACCCTGGGCATTGTGCCTGAGCACGCCCACGGCCCCGACTATGCCCGCAACCCGGTGGGGTCTGGTCCCTACCAGCTGGTGCAGTGGGATGAAGGGCAGCAGCTGATCGTTGAGGCCAACCCTAATTACTACGGGGAAAGGCCAGGTATACAGCGGCTGGTGTTTTTATTTGTCGAAGAAGATGGAGCCTTTGCCGCTGCTAAGGCAGGCCAGTCCCAAGTGGCGAGCGTGCCGCCGTCGTTGGCGGTACAGAACATCGACGGCATGACGCTGTACGACGTCACCAGCGTCGATAATCGGGGGCTGATGTTTCCCTACGAGCCAGCCACTGGCCGCACGACGCCCAACGGTGCCCCGATTGGCAACGATGTTACAGCCGATCTGGCCCTTCGGCAGGCGGTAAATTTCGCCATCGACCGCCAGGCGCTGGTCGATGGCGTTTTGGAAGGCTATGGTTCACCTGCCTACGGGCCAGTCAGTGGGCTGGCCTGGGAAGAGCCCAAGGCCAATATTGAAGATGCTGACCCGGAACGAGCTAAGGAAATTTTGGCGGCGGGGGGCTGGGCCGACACCAATGGCGATGGCGTGGTGGAAAAGGGCGATCTGAAGGCTGAGTTCACTATCCTCTACCCGGCTAGCGACAGCACTCGACAGGCCCTGGCTCTTTCGGTGGCGGAAATGCTCAAGCCCGTTGGCATTCAGGCAAATGTCGAGGGCAAAAGCTGGGATGAGATTACCCCGGCGATGCACAGCAACGTAGTGGTGTTTGGCTGGGGCAGCCACGACCAGACCGAAATGTACAACTTGTACTACAGCCAGATGGCCCAGGGAGATTTTTATAACGCTGGCTACTATGCGAACTCGGCCATTGACACCACGCTAGATTTGGCTATGGGAGCACCGTCGGAGGCGGAGGCGATCTCATTCTGGCAGGCCGCTCAGTGGGATGGCGACCAGGGCTTTACCGCCCAGGGCGACGCGGCCTGGGCCTGGCTGGTCAACCTTGATCACACCTACTTCGTCAGCGATTGTTTGGATATTGGCAAACCCCAGGTCGAGCCCCATGGCCACGGCTGGCCCATTACCGCCAATATTGCGGAGTGGACTTGGACGTGCAACTAAGACCAAGTCTGGCCTTCGCAATGCCACCTATTCTGCCCTTCGTCCTACAAAAGCTGCTGCGGCTGGGGCTGTTGCTATTGGCGGTGGCGGTGTTTACCTTTGTGCTGCTCAGCCTGTCGCCCATTGACCCGCTGCAAGCCTACATTGGGGCTGACATGATGCAGATTAGCCCCGAGCAGCGGGAGCTGATTGCCGAACGCTGGGGGCTAGACCAGCCGATACTTGTGCGGTTTGGGGACTGGCTGGGGCAGCTGATGCGAGGGCAACTGGGGCACTTCCCTGGTGTTTAACCAGCCGGTGAAAGCCGTGATTGCGACGCGGTTTCAGGCGTCGTTGCAGATGCTGGCGATCGCCTGGCTGCTCTCGGGCCTGCTGGGCCTGGGGCTGGGGATTTTGGCCGGGGGCCTTGGCGGGGAGCTGGTGCGATCGCGCCATTCGCCTCTACGCCTATACCCTGGCCTCGGCTCCCACCTTTTGGGTGGCGCTGCTGCTACTGATCACCTTTTCAGTCTCGCTGAAGGTGACACCGATTTGCTGCGCCGCGCCCCCCGGTGTATTGGCGGCAGATGTGACCCTCTGGCAGCATTTGCATCACCTGCTGCTGCCCGCCATGACCCTCAGCATCATTGGCATTGCCAATATCGCCCTGCACACTCGGCAAAAGCTGATTGATGTTTTGAATAGCGACTACGTGCTGTTTGCCCGCGCTCAGGGCGAGAGCCTGGCTGGCGTGGTTCGCCACCATGGCCTCCGCAACATTATTCTCCCCGCCCTGACCCTGCAATTTGCCTCCCTAAGCGAGCTGTTTGGCGGCTCGGTGCTGGTGGAGCAGGTGTTTGCCTACCCAGGGTTGGGAGCGGCCACGGTGGCGGCGGCGCTGCGCAGCGATGTGCCGCTACTGGTGGGGATTGTGTTCTTTAGCGCTCTGTTTGTCTACACCGGCAATATCCTGGCCGATCTAGCCTATCCCCTTGTCGATCCTCGCATTCGGCTGGGAGGCTGGCGGTCATGACGATGATAGCTCCGGTTCCTACCCCGATTCAGAGCCGCAGTAATCGGCGGCAGCAAACCCTTTGGGGCATTGCCCTCTGCGCCCTATTGCTGCTGGCGATTATCCTTAGCCCCTGGTTAATTGGTGACAGCGGCCTCAGCCCTTTATTAACTCAGCGCAATCAGCCTCCATCCTTCGCCCACCCCTTCGGTACCGACTGGCTGGGGCGAGATATGCTCAGTCGTTCGCTCCACGGCATGTCGTTGAGTTTGCGGGTGGGCCTGCTGGCGGCGGCCATCAGTGCCCTGATCGGCACCGGCCTGGGCTTGGCCGCTGGCACCCTCGGCGGTTGGGTCGATGCCGTCATTACCTGGATTGTGGATGTTTTCTTTAGCCTGCCCCACCTGGTGCTGCTGATTTTGATTGCCTTTGCGGTCGGCGGTGGCACCCAGGGCGTGATTATCGCCGTGGCCCTGACCCACTGGACGAGCCTGGCGCGGGTGATTCGAGCGGAAGTGTTGCAGGTATCTAGCTCCGACTACGTGCACCTGTCCCGCCGCTTTGGCCAGTCATCCCTGTGGATTGCGCGCCACCACATGGTGCCCCACGTGATTCCGCAGCTGCTAGTGGGGCTAATTTTGCTGTTCCCCCACGCGATTTTGCACGAGGCGGCGCTGTCGTTCATTGGCATTGGCCTGTCGCCCCACATTCCGGCGATCGGCATTATTCTGGCCGAATCCATGCGCCACCTCTCCACCGGCTACTGGTGGCTGGGGGTAATGCCAGGGCTGCTGCTATTGCTGTCGGTGAAAGCCTTTGACTGGCTGGGAGAAAATGTGCGGGCGCTGCTCGATCCAAAACCAGTCAGGGGTAGCGAGGGGATACGGTGCAAGGTTCACGGTCTACGGTGCAAGGCAGAACCGCAAACCGCAAACCCAATCCCCATCACCTATCCACCCATCCACCCTTCACACTCCCATGCTTTCCATCTCCAACCTCAGCATCACCTTCACCCAGTACGATCAGGGGCTGCACCGCAAGCATCTGACGGTGATTAGCGATCTAGATTTGACCGTGCAGGCGGGGGAAATGGTGGCGGTGGTCGGGGCCAGCGGGTCAGGGAAGAGCCTTTTGGCCCATGCCTGCTGGGGATTTTGCCGGAAAATGCTCACCTGACGGGGATGATGCAGTTTCAGGGCGAGCCTTTGACCCCCGATCGGTGTCGGGCGCTGCGGGGCAGGGCCATTGCCTTGATTCCCCAGTCGGTGGGTTACCTCGATCCGCTAATGACGGTGGGCCAGCAGGTGCAGCGAGTAGGGCAACTGAATGGGTTGTCAACTAGGGACGCTCGGGCGGCGGTGGATCGCACCTTTGCCCGTTACGAGTTGCCCGTGATTACCCGGCAGCGCTACCCATTTCAGCTGTCGGGGGGTATGGCGCGGCGGGTGCTGGTGTCTACGGCGGTGGTGACCCAGGCTGATTTGGTGATTGCCGATGAACCCACGCCGGGACTGCACCCCGACGTGGTGACTGAAACCCTCAACCACCTGCGGGAACTGGCTCAGGGCGGGCGGGGGGTGATTTTGATTACCCACGATATTGACGCGGCGCTTCAGGTGGCCGATCACGTGGCGGTATTCTACGCAGGCACCACAGTGGAGATTGCCGCTGCTACGGACTTTGCCACCGGCAATCTGCGCCATCCCTACACCCAGGCGCTGTGGCGATCGCTGCCCCAAAACGAGTTTGTGCCGGTGTCAGGAAACCAGCCGAGTCCTGATAGTTTGCCATCGGGGTGTCTGTTTAGCGATCGCTGCCCCTGGGTCACTGCTGAGTGCCAAGTAGCGCGGCCTGAGCTGCGGTGGGTTCGTCAAGGTTGGGTGAGGTGTATTCATGCTGAAGGGTAATGGGCTGTGGTTTCGCTACAGGGCGCAGCTGCCCTGGGTGGTGCAAGACCGTTCGCTGACCGTGTCACCGGGGCAGGTGGTGGGGCTGATGGCCCCCTCGGGCTATGGCAAAACTACCCTGGGCAAGCTGCTGGCGGGCTATTTGATCCCCACGCGTGCCAGATCACCCTGAATGAACAGCCCTTGCCGACCCAGGGGTATTGCCCGGTGCAGCTTGTGTTTCAGAACCCAGAACTGGCGGTGAACCCCCGCTGGCACATTGATCGCATCTTGCGCGAAGGGCACCCGCCCCAGCTGCACTACCTTGATGCCCTGGGCATTCACCCCGGCTGGCTGACCCGCTACCCCCATGAACTGAGTGGGGGAGAGTTGCAGCGGGTGGCGATCGCCCGCGTGCTCAACCGCCACACCCGCTACCTGATCGCCGACGAGATGACCGCCATGCTAGACGCCAACACCCAGGCTCTGATCTGGCAGGTGATTTTAGAGTTTGCCCGCCAAAATCAGGTGGGGGTGATTGCCATTAGCCACGATAGCCCGCTGCTGGAACGATTGTGCCACGGTGTTCAAGGGACACAGGTGGACAATGGCCCCGCTGGATCAGGCTTAAATCATCGCATTCTAGACCTAGCTGATGACCCTGACCAAACCACTAGAGTTAGTCTAGACAGGGTACTTTGATCCTTAGAGTACTCCATGAAAATAACCATCCCTTTGTAATAGCCTCTCTCGCCCTATCCCCTT
>JAAUUR010000280.1 GCA_012031045.1 Leptolyngbyaceae cyanobacterium SM2_5_2 | reverse complement strand
CCCGGTCCACCGCCAAAGGTGGTGATGTCTGCTAGCACCTCCTGCACCCAGAGAGCGCTCTCTTCTCGGTTTGACCAGCGCGCCGTCGCGGCGGCTGACTCGGCAAAGAAAAAGGGAATAATGCCTTTTTCAGCACCCTGGGAAGACTCCAGCGGCTGCGACCCCGTCGGCGACGGATGGGGTGCCAATTGCTCTAGCTGCTGCGCCAGAGAGAGTGACGAAAACTCAAGCCAGGCTTGGCTATAGGCATGGAGTAGCTCAAATTTAGCTTTGTTGAACGAGCTAAAGGCTTCCCGTTTTTGGTCCAGCAGCGTTTTGATTTGAAAAGGACTCACCGGCATACTCCATTGGCCCTTTGGAACATCTGTATTGATGGACAGATTTTAGCGGGTTTCCAACCACTTGTCACCCTCAGGGATAAACGGGCGGGCCAGCGGTTCCCCAATAAAAATGCCCTGCCCCGGCATCAGTACACTTTTCCAATAGGCTTCAATTAACGTATCGCCATTCATGTAGTGGGCCATGAGCACACCAGGATGGGGAAACTTTTGGGGAAAGTTGCAGGGTTCTACCACCGTGCCGTAGCTGCCGGTGGCCCCTGCCTCTAGCCAGCGCAGGCTGCTCATTTGGGGGCTATCCGTTAACCGGCCACCAAAGGAGGTGAGGTGATCGGCCACTGCCCCCGGCAAATATTGATTGCTGTCCAGTCCAGGCACCTGGGCTAAGCCAGTGAAGTAGAACATTACATCCAGCCGCCCGGTCAGCTGATTGCCGTCAACAACCTGCATATTAAACCAGGAGCCCAGTTGGGCCTGAATTTCGGGGTAAAGTGCCGATCGCACAGTCCTGGCTTGATCCTCGGTATTCATTAAATAGGCTGTGCCGGGTGGATGGGTGCCGTCTGCGGCGATGCCTCGCTCAATCAGTTCTCTAGCCGCATCAAAACTGGTGGCGGCTAGGGTCATCGTCGGGCGAATTTGCAGTGTATCGGCGGGGTTAGCCAGGGGACTATTGAAATAGGAACTGACAGCCGTTGCCTTACAGCCCTTGGCACAGAAGCTTTCATCAAACCCAAAGGTAAACGCTGCCGTAATTGACATGCACCCCACCCGATAGGGCTGAGCCCAGGTCAGGGCGTAGGCTTGCACCCGGTCTGGGGTTTGAGCCTGTAGAGTCTTCCACAGGGTTTGAAAGGTGGATACCGCTAAAACCGGCTGATTCGGGTCAAATTCAACGCGAATAATATTTTCTGGCGGAATATCGCGTCGGGCCTGGTAATATTCGCCGATTTGCACACTGAGCGGATCACGCTGGTTGACGATAATGCCCAACTTTCTTGGCGTTAGCTGGTTGGGATCCTCTCGTTGAAAAGGCCCTTTGCCCAACCAGGCCGATGGGGTTAGACCCCGGCACCCCTGCGCTCCCACCAAGGCCAATCCCAGCAGAACTAGCCCTAGCTGCCGTAGTTGCCGCATAATTCCATCGGTAAACGTGGCCCAGCAATACTGGGGTATTACGTTATACGCCGCCTGGGATAGCCGTCAGGAGGATTTCTCACGACCCCGCCAGCCTCTGCATCTGGGCAGAACGGTAGATCCGCACGTTCTGCCCAGATGGATTGTCAGGCTTACTGGATCGCTGGCTCGCTCACCATAGATGCGGCAATTTGCATTAGCTCCTGTTGAGAGGTAGTACGGTTATCTGTGCCAATCACATAGTTAGAGCCATCCTGCTGCCAAATGACATAGTGATCTACGTCTTCTCCCTGGCCTTGTTGCAAGTAATATCCCTGAATCCCGTTAGGCAATTCAATTGGGTAGCCGCTCACCTTGGGTTTGGTTGGTTAGAGGCAGGCTATTAAGCCGTTTTGGGCCACTGACTCCTGTGACCCTAATGCCACCCCAAACTAATACCCAGAAACTTCGCCTAATGCCTCTTCAATGACTGCATCGCTAACACCATGCCGCTTTAGACTCGCTATCAAGGCAGATACCGTATCGCTCTCCAAACGCTCTAAGTCAGCCCGTAAGCCTTGTCCGACATAGGCCCGCACTAGGGGCTGATAACCAGAGAAACCAAGCAAGGGCGCAACTCGCTTCAAATCCTCAATCACATCTTCGGGCATCCGAATTGTAATCGTTGTCATAGGACGATTTCTATCTAGCCGTTTTTTCAACGCCTCAGCTTTCATAGTACTCCCGCTCCTTGCGAGTCGCTGTCCGAGCCGAGATGACCCGAATGATATCGTTTTCGCGCTCAATAAAGGCAACGTACAACAGATTCCAACGCCGATCTAAACCAATCACAGCATCCCTTGCTTCATCATTCCGACTAGCATCAACAACCACAAGCAGTGGGTTGAAGAAGGCCTCTACGGCTTGCTGAAACGTAACACCATCATGGTTTATCGGGTTAATTCTGGCTTTTGCATCATGCCAAACAAAAGTAATGCCTCATAGCACGAAATACACATCCATAGGTGTAGTGTAGAAGGGTTATATTTACATTGTCAATACAAATTCGTAGGATGTGAGGTGTTACCACGCTCGTTTTTTGCACCTAAAAAATACCAGGGTGAGTAGTACTCACCACCTGGGAAATAGCTTTCCAGAAGTCACCTTAGGCTGGTGTCGTTGCACCGGCCACGGCAATCACCTGGTCTTGGTTGCTGGCGGTATAGCTGTTGGGGGGGTAGCGATCCAGGTGGCGAAACAGGGCGACGGGCTTTTGTACCCGGCAGGAATAGAACTCTACCAGTACTTCTGAATCTTGCCGAAGCACCACTTTGGGGGAGAAGTCTTCCGGCATTTTGGTGCGCCACTGCCAGGGTATTTGCGGTGGGGCAGCGGCCACAAAGCGGTGGTGAGCCCAGCGGGTATAGCGACCAAAGCGGCCAAATTCCTTCAGTTCGCGGATGAAAATGGAGGCCGTTAAGAAGGAGGGCAGGGAGCCATCTCCCTCGATGCCAGCCATCAGGTTGGGGAGAGCGCCCATGGGGTTGGGAGGCTGGTCGGCGTTGTCTAGGGTTTCAATGGCGGCTTCCAGGCGTTCGGTGGTGCTGAGCAGGCCAGGGAGGGCAACGGTGTTCCCCAGGCCGCCAGTGCTGTCTTGCTTGAGGTAGGTGATTAGGCGAATGCCAGGGCTAATCCACAGGTTAGGTAGCTTGGTGAGCGCCGCTGCCGGGTCTATGGTGCTAAGAAACCAGCGGCCCTCGGTGTTGGGTGCTACCAGATGATCCTCCGGCACATCCCCTACTCGAAACAGATCGCCCAGGGCATCCAGGGAGTCGGGAATGGTGTCGTTATCATCGGCAAGCTCAGCGTTTCCAGGTTGATAGTCGGTGGTGGGTAGCACCAGAGCATCGCGGATCAGCTGGCTCAGCTTCTGAACAGTCGGGAGGGGGTATCTTTGAAACGACATGAATTCCGTATCTAGCAGTGGGTCTTCGGGATAGCGCCCCAGCAAACCTGGCTAGCAGGGCAAAGGTCAGGCCAAGGGCTTGGCATAACTGTAGTGTTCCGCAACCAAGCACCGACCTAACAAGGGTGAGAGTGTGGATAGTGAATGGGAAGTGGTTATCTACCTAATCACAGAACTGGCTTAAAGTCTACCCACTGATGGGTTTGGTGGGAGTGATGGGCCAAATCCATCAGTTGCTGGGATATGACCCCTTCTGTAATGGAGGGAGCCGTAGCCTGACCCCGCTCGATATCCTTAACCCAATGATCGACAATACGCACAAAGGGGGCGATGCGGCCATCGGCATAGGTGGTGGGAAACTGGAGCCGGTCGGGGATGGAGATTTCCTCTAGTGCCGCTCCGCCCTGGCTACCCCAGAGGCGAAAACCGTGGACGTAATCCTTGAGATTATCGCTCCCCAGCACCAGGGTGCCGTTGTCGCCATAGACCTCAACCCAGTGGCCCCGGCCAGCGTAGGTCACGGAGCTAATTGCGAGCTGGCAGGTGGCCCCGTTGGCCAAGTCCAAAATTAGGCTACAGGTGTCGTCGGCATCCACGGGCTTGGGTGCCCCAGTTGCCGGGTCGGGCCGCTGGGGAATGGCGGTACTGAGCTGGGCCAAGAGCCGTTTAACCGGGCCAAATAGCCAGGTAATGTAGTCAAAGCTATGGGAGGCAAAGGCTCCTAAAGCGCCGCCGCCCTTATCTTGACAGGAATACCAGTTCCAGGGACGGCTGGGGTCAGCCGGCCGGGCACTAGCCAGTCAATCTTGACGAAGCGGAGCTGGCCAACATAGCCCTCGGCCAGCAGTTCAGCCAGCCGCTGCCACTGGGGCACAACGCGAAACTCAAAGTCCATCGTCACAATCAGGTTGCGATCGCGGGCCAACTTCGCCAATTCCACCGCCTCGGCGGCGTTCAGGGTGGTGGGCTTTTCTAACAACAGGTGCTTATTGGCTTGCAGCACCAGTTTCCCCTGGGGATAGTGCAAAAAGGGCGGTGTGGCCATGGTGACGGCCTGCACCGCCGGTAGGGCAACAATGGCTTCTACAGTATCGCAGGCGTGGGGGATTTGGTGGGCGGCGGCGATCGCCCTGGCGGTTTCCAGGTCGCGGTGGTAAACGGCTACTACCTCAGTTCGGTGGTGGGCCTGGAGGCTGGGAATATGCACCTTCTGGCCAAAGCCAGTGCCAATTACAGCCACCCCTAATGCCTTCTCTGCCATCGCCCCCTCCTAATACAACGGTCTACCCACCTAACCTTGCTCTAGTGCCTGTCTACAGCAGCATTACCGCCACAAGCCATAAAAATTGTTCTAACGTGAAACTATAGCTGACTCTGTTTAAAGGATACAAGCCTAAGTCGAGAAATCCCCTGAATCTGGTTTTTTTCAGAGAGTTATTCTAGGAAAAAAGTAGAGATTTTACCTGTCCAGAAAACCCTACCAACCCAGTAGGGATTATCCCATTAGGGGCTGATAATTCAGTGATAGGATGAGAGTGATAACAGTGTTCTTTGTGATAGCGGTTCTAGGTTTTCTAGTCGCTTCACAACCTGTTCCTGACCGATTGTAGTTAACCAAACCACACATTGTTACAGACAATCTATTTCAGGAGGTTAAATTCTATGGCACTTGCTCGTTGGGAACCATTCCGTGAAATTGATACCTTACAACGGCAAATGAATCGTCTTTTTGACGATTTCATCCCCACCCTCCGCGAAGCCCGTGATGGGATGGCCTTTGTTCCGGCGGCTGAAATGGAAGAAACCCCAGAGGCTATTCATCTGAAGCTGGAGTTGCCCGGTATAGAAGCTGAGGATCTGGATGTACAGGTATCAGCAGAGGCCGTTTCTATTACGGGTGAACGCAAATCAGAAACCAAAACCGATGAAAATGGCGTCACCCGTACCGAGTTCCGTTACGGCAGATTCCAGCGGGTTATTCCGCTACCTGCACGGGTGCAAAATACCAGCGTAAATGCTGAGTATAAGGACGGTATTTTGCGGCTAACCCTACCCAAAGCTGAGGAAGAAAAAACCAAAGTTGTGAAGGTTAATCTGAGTTAACGTTAAAGGAGAAGCCTGTAACTTTCCTAAAACTTCCTCAATCTTCCAGGGCTGGTAGTGGGAGTTCCTTATTCCCTGCTTACCAGCCCTTCTTTGCCGGTCAACTTGCCTTCCCAGTAGATAGAAAACGCACATTTTCCCCTCCCCCTCCTAACTCCCATCTCCCCCCTCCTAACTCCCCACTCCCCCCGGCGCCGTTTACAATCAAAAGGGCCGCTGTGAATCCCTTGGATGTATGAAACTCCCATTAGTTGGCAAAAATCCGCCGCCCCTGGCTGTGGCTGTTGGGAGGAGCAGCAATGCTGCTGGTAGCCGCCAGCAGCATCGGGTTTGGGCTCTGGCGTAGCCGCCTCCAAGCCTACGATGTCGAAGACTTTACCACCGCCGCCACAGTGCAACCCTTGACTGTGCGAATTACGGCCAGCGGTAATGTGCGCCCGGTGCAGACGGTCAATCTCAGTCCTCAAAACGCTGGCCTTGTGGCTGAGCTGTATGTGGAGCAGGGCGATCGCGTGGAGCAGGGGCAGCTGATTGCCCGCATGAAAAGCACCGATATCGCGGCGCAGATTGAGCAAAACCAGGCGGCGATAGCCGAAGCTGAGGCGGCCCTGGCCGATGTGCGCCGGGGTAGCCGCCCAGAAGAAATTGCCCAGGCCGAAGCCGCCGTAGAAACGGCCCAGGCCCAGGTGCGCGATGCCCAGGCCCGGCTAGAGTTAGCCACTAGTGAACTTAACCGCAACCAGCAACTGTTTGAGCGGGGCGCTATTTCCCAAACCGAGCTAGAGAACGCCCAGCGCGAACAACGCAGCGCCCAGGCCGGGGTAGAGCAGGCCCAGTCTCGGGTGACCGAAGCCCAGCGCCGGGTGGATGACCTGCGGAACCTCCCGGAAGCCGAGGCCATTGCCCAGGCCGAGGCACGACTGGCCCAGGCCCGTGCCCAACTCCAGGGCACCCAGGTAAGACTGCAAGAAAATGACATTCGCGCCCCCTTTGGCGGCATCATCACCCAAAAGTTTGCCTCTGTCGGCGCCTTTGTCACCCCAACCACCACAGCCTCCGATGCCTCCTCTGCCAGTTCAACTGCCATTGTTGCCCTGGCTCAGGATTTAGAAGTTCTAGCCGAGGTACCCGAAGCGGATATTGGCCTGATTCAGGTGGACCAGCCCGTTGAGGTGGTGGCTGATGCCTTTCCAGAGCAAACCTACCAGGGGCGGGTTAAGCTGGTGGCTCCGGAGGCCATTGAGCGCCAGAATGTGACGCTGTTTCAGGTTCGTGTTGAGCTGCTAGACGGCAAAGAGAGCCTGCGGTCAAACATGAATGTGAATGTGGCCTTTATTGGCGACCAGGTGGCCGATGCGCTGGTGGTGCCTACGGTGGCCGTCGTCACCCAGGCAGGCCAGACAGGGGTGCTGGTGCCTGGCGAACGGCAGGAGATTGTCTTTCAGCCGGTGACGTTGGGGCCACAGGTGGGTAACCAAATTCAGATCATTAATGGCATCGAGGCGGTGATCAGGTATTTATAGATCTGCCGCCGGGTCAGTCCCTCAATTCCATCACCGTGCGGCAGGAGCGCTAGGTGATGCGATGGGAAAACG
>JAAUUR010000279.1 GCA_012031045.1 Leptolyngbyaceae cyanobacterium SM2_5_2 | reverse complement strand
TCTCTATCGCCAGCGTTTTGCTTTGGGATGGGGGGCGGTGGGCACGGTGCTATTGCTAATGGTCGTGATCCGACCGATTAATATCTGGCTCTGCACTCGCACCAGTGACCTGAACTGGCGACAAAAAGCCTTTCTAAGCTGGGTTGCCCCCAGGGGTATTGTGTCAGCCTCGGTAGCTTCGCTGTTTGCCATTCTGCTCACCGAGCGCGGCATTAGCGGGGGCGATGCCATTAAAGCCCTAGTATTTCTGACTATTATCATGACGGTACTGGTACAGGGGCTGACGGCTCGGTTTGTAGCCCGCTGGCTGGGCTTAACCAAAGCCGATGCCGTGGGAGCCGTCATTGTGGGATGTAGTCCACTGAGTTTGCTCATGGCTCGGCTGATTCAGGACTATGGCGATCCGGTTGTTTTGATTGACACTAACGAAGCGGCCAGGGAAGACGCGGCCAAGGAAGGCATCTCTGTGCTAATTAGCAGTGCCCTGGATCACGATGCCCTAGAGCAGGCTGGTTTAAGTAAAGCCGGTACGTTTTTAGCCTTGACCAAAAATGGAGAAGTCAATGCCGTTGTGGCCCAGCGAGCCTTGGAAGAATTTCAGCCCCCGCGGGTAATCGCAGTCATGCCTACGGATAAAGCTATGGATGATCTGCTGGGGCAAGGCCAATTGAAGGAGGCCAAAATACCCAAACTATCGCTGAAAAAGTGGAACACGTACATTACTGACGGCGAGGTGCGGCTGGGGGAAACCTGGCTGCGGGAGAGCGATACCGAACTGCAACAAGCTCACCTGGCGGCGCTAATTCGCAGTGGTGAGATGGTGCCTCTGTTGGTGGAGCGAGAAGGCATCTTACAGGTAGCGATTGGGCGAGAGTCTTGGCGGGTGGGTGATCGCATCATCTATCTGCTGCACGATGCCAAGCCTAAGTTGCTAAAGCGCTTAGCCGGTGGCATTCAAACCACCAAGCTAACCCTTGAAACCCTCCCAGCCGTGGAAGAAATTCCCTTAGCGGCGGCGGCACCGGCCCAAGCCCCACCAGAGCCATTACCATCGTCTGAATCTGCCCCAACTCCGACGGTGTTGCCAGAGTTACCATCCTCAAATGGCCAAACCGCCGCTTTGCCAGAAGGTAACCAGGCTGAAAACCTACCCATACCGCCGACCCCGTCTCAGTCCTGAAGCAATTTTGCTGGGTACCCCATCAGCCGACAGATCCACTGACCTATCCTGGTTTCGGTGGGAACGGCTGTGGGTTCAGCCGAGGCTGAAGTAGGCATAAACTGCCGACAATCGTAGCGTTGCTGAGCCTGCTTCTGTCCATCCACGCTAACGGTTACTCGATATTCCCAGTGGTACTTAGCACTACGTTGAATGGATTCCAAACAGACCCGATGGCTATCCAAGGTTTGGCATTGAGCGGCGGCCTTAACTGGGTCTGGATAAGCTATTGTGAGCACCCCAACCCAAATAGCGGCCACTGCAAACCTCAGGAATGGCCCCAACCCGCCTCGACCGCTAATCTCCTCGTTTAGCCAGTTCCCCATTTAAGGCCTACCTCACGTCGTAGCCAAATAAATTGGGATCTACATCAGTTAGGTTTAGATCACTCAGTCCATACTCAGCCCAGCGACGATCCACCAGGGCAGCCGTGTCAGGGTCAGGAATTAGTTCATCGCTCCAGGGACGGTCCGTTTCAGGATAAACCTTAGTGGTCGCATCAACGCCCATGCGGCTGCCCAGCCCTGGCTTCTCGGTGGCAAAGTCGAGGCGGTCAAAGGGATTGTTAGGCAAAATAAACACATCCCGTACCGGATCCACCTTTGATGTAACAGCCCACATCACCTGCCGTGGATCGCGGATATTAATGGATTTATCTACAACAATCACAAACTTGGTGTAGCTGAACTGCGGCAGCGCTGACCAAAAGGCCAGGGCGGCCCGTTTGGCTTGACCGGGGTAGGCTTTCTCAATCGATAGCACCGCAGCTTTGTAGCTCAGCCCTTCCATAGGTAGAAAGAAATCTTGAATTTCGGGCACCTGTTGGCGCAGGATGGGGGTGTAAATACGGTTGAGGGCGATCGCCATCATCGCGTCTTCCTTGGGCGGGCGACCGCTGAAGGTAGTCAAGTAGATCGGCTGCTTGCGGTGCGTCATGCAGTGAAACCGCAGCAGCGGGGCCTGCTCATTAACGCCCCCGTAATAGCCAATGTGATCCCCAGCGGGGCCGTCCACGGCGGTTTCGCCGGGCGTTATGGTACCTTCCAGCACAATTTCCGACTCGGCAGGTACTTCCAAATCCACGGTTTTACATTTGGCTAGGTGGATGCCCCGACCTGCGTAGAGTCCTGCAAACAACCACTCAGATAAATCAATCGGTAGCGGAGTAGCGGCAGCTAAAATGACCAGCGGATCCACCCCGATGGCCACTGCCACCTCCAGTTTCTGACCAAGTTCAGCGGCTTTGCGTAAATGGCGACTGCATCCTCGCACCGAGAGCCACTGTACAGTCATCGTATTTTTAGATTGCAGCTGCAAACGATAGACCCCCACATTGGGAATGCCACTCTCCGGATCTTTGGTAATCATCAGCCCCAAGGTAACGACTTTGCCCGCATCCCCTGGGTATACCTGCAGCATCGGGATTTGGGTTACATCCACCGCCTCATCCTTAAGAATGACCTGATGGCAGGGCGGCAACAAATCACGCATGGGCTTGGCTTTAACCACGTCGAACAAGGCTTTGCCTAATCCCACGGCCTGAGATAATTTCTTTGGTGGACGGGGTTGGTAGAGTAGGGCCAGTTTCTCTCCCAGGCTCTCTAGCTCTAATGGATGTTCCATATTCATAGCCCAACATACCCGCTCCACCGTGCCCAAGACGTTAATAGCGAGGGGCATTTGTGTCCCCTTAACGTTTTCAAACAGCAGGGCTGGCCCGCCTCCCAACAAGAGACGATTAGCGATTTCCGCTACCTCTAGATGGGAATCTACTGGAGCCGTGATGCGTCGAAGCTGGCCTCGCTGCTCTAAAACGGTTAAAAACTGTCGCAGGTCTCTTGGCATTGTAAACGAGTGTTAAGGGCTTTCCTATATATTATGAGGGCAGCGCAGAGGGTCGGTACCACTATCCTTAGCGTTAAAAAACTGAGGCGACCGAAGGCACTAGCCAGAACTGGCCCAGTATAGGCAATTGCAGCCAAGCTGAATAGGCGACTTCATCAAATGGTCAAACTTAACGCAAGATAGTAGATATAAGATGCCTCAGAGCCGTAGTAACCCCCCGAAGTGCTAGTCATGACTACTAAAACGTCCTTGGGACTGCTGTTGTTGAGTGCGTTAACCCTAACCGCTTGTAGCAATCGCCTCGATACGGCCAACACCGAGGCTATGATTAAGGCTGATATCGAACGTCAAGGTCGGCGCTTGTCTCTCAGAGAGGTGCGTTGCCCTACTGATGTAACTCGGCAAGCAGGGGGCTTCTTCCGCTGCGTTGGTGAGCTCAATCCGGAGGGAACGTTCACGATTAACGTCACTCAGCAAGATGCCCAGGGCAACGTCACCTGGGATGTGCCCAATTCTAAGGTTCTGCTCAATTTGGTGAAGGTTGAAGAAAGCCTCCAGACTGGCCTGGCGCAGGCCCTTGGTAGGCGTGCCTTAATTGATTGTGGCAGTGTTACCTACCGAGCTAACCAACCCGGAGATCGCTTTGAGTGCCAGGTCGTGGGTGGCATTACCGATGGCTCCAGTGTCATTAACTCGGTGCTCGTTAGGATCGATGCCAGCGGCAATCTAGACTGGCAGGAAATGCGCACCTCTAACACCCTAGCGGCTGCCCCGGCGGGAGCAAGCAACCCAGGCGCAGGGGTGATTCAGGCATCGCCGCAGACCGGCCAACCCGCCAACAGTGCAACGTCACCTGCCACTGGCCAAGCTAGTGGGGCAGCTGTCTCTACGACAACCACTGGCCCTACCGGTCGCCCCATTAATCGTCCCTATGTGCCTGGGGATGACGACTGAGGTGAGCTAACTAGGGCAGACTACTCCGACCAATAACGATGGCTAGAATAGTAAGCAGCGATAACAGGTGCTCGACTTAATCCTACCTTAAACCACAAATCCACCGGCCTTAATGGTGGATTGGTTGTCTTTCGATAGTCTAGATATAGTGCCTGTATTGGCACGCTCATTGGGTTTGTAGCTTAATCTCTGTAGCCACTATGTCAACTGTTCTAAATTTTTTAGTCAAAGGTGGGCCGGTCATGGTTCCCATTCTTGGATGTTCCATACTGACCGTGGCTACAGCCCTTGACCGCACTCTATTTTGGACTAAGCTATTGCGGCGAGAGGGTCAAGTCGTCAATGAAGTGCTAGACGCGTCTCGTCGAGATCTCAACGAGGCGGCCAGTCTTGCTGCTCGGTCTCAAGACATTCCAATTGGGCGCTTTCTGCTAGCGCCACTGCGGCTCAAAAACCCTTCCCCAGAGACCTTTCGCTTAGCGATGGAAACGGCTGGAGATCGGGAGTTTGTGCAAATGCGCAAGGGCGATAAGCTTCTAGAAACCGTGGTAGCGGTAGCTCCACTGCTAGGGCTGTTAGGAACTGTTACCGGGTTGATTGCCACCTTCGGCAACCTTAATATTGGCGGTGGCGGCACCGGTGAACAAGCCACTGAAGCGGCAGCCGGTATTGCTGAAGCTCTCATTACAACCGCCGCAGGAATGGTTGTCGCCATTGTTGCCCTTCTGATATTTCGAGTCCTAGTTTCATTGCAGGCCCAGCAGATAGACTACTTTTCTGAAGCAGGCAATGAACTAGAGTTGATTTACCGTCAATACTGGTATGAGCCCACGGCACTAGTCTCAGACCAAACCCGTCATAGCGAGTTTATTGGCACAGCTGATCGAGCCTAGACAACGTTAGCAGCAACAATCTTGCAAATCCAGAATACAGGAGTCAGATGTTCCGACTCCTGTATTTTGACCCCTTTCCCGATCAAGCTGTTCCAGCCTAAGCCAATACCCAGAGCTATTCCTGAGCGGCCCCAAATGCCAGAGAGCTTTCGGCGGGCTGGCCTTGGCCGCATGGGATACAGTTAGAGCATAGAAAAGCGCCTCATATTTTTCTAGGGCGCGATGGAACGAATAGTTTTCTAGGGCATAGCGGCGACCTTGCTGGGCCAGTTGGGAGGCTTTAGCGGGGTTGTGATAGAGATCCAGGATTCCTTCAGCCAGAGCCGCCGGATTTTCAGGTTCCACGACCAAGCCGCCACCACTGGCAATCACCGCCTGGGCTGAGGTACCTTCGGTGGGCACAGAGGCCAAAATTGGGCGCCCGCTGGCTAATAGCACCTGGGTTTTAGATGGCATATTGAACCCGACTACCCCGCGCTTTTGCATAATTAAGCCCACATCGGCAGATGCCAGCATATCAGGCAGTTCAGAGCGGGGAACAAAGGGAAGCAAGGATACATTATTGAGTTTGAGGCTATGGCGCAATCGTTCTAAATTATCCAGTTGCTTAGCTTCGCCCACAATAACAATCTGGATATCGGGGTAATTGACCAGCAACTTAGCCGCTCGAATGGCATTACTAATGCCTTGGGTTTCAGCAATATTGCCAGTGTACAGTACTACAAATTTGTCTTGCAGGTTGTGGCGCTGGCCAAACTGGCTGGTGGTTTTGGGCTGAGGGGTAATGAAATCCACGTCAACCCAGTTAGGAATAGTCACCATTTTGGTGTTAGGAACCCCTTTAGCCAGTAAATTCTCTCGAAAGCTAGGGGCAATCACACTAATACGGGTTGCATTACCGTAGGCAAAGGCTTCCAATGCCTCAAACACACGAATTCCCAGGGGATTTTTGAGCAAACCAGTTTGGATGGCGGCCTCTGGCAAAATGTCTTGCAGATTTAAGACGCTGGGGCAGCGAAACAGCATCTTAAGGGCGGCAACGGGCAAGCAGGCGGGTAACGAAGGGCTAGAGTTGAGAATGATATCGGGTTGCCAGCCCCGAAGAGCTTGCAGAAAACTCAGGGAGATAAAACTAAGCTCTAACAAAGACCGCCCCAGCAGCCCAGTGCCTTGGTGGGCCATCACAAAGCAGCGCTGAATAAGTACACCATTACGCTGCTCAGTTTGATATAAGCGGCCTCGATAGCTGGGGTAAATTGCTCGTTCGGGGTAGTGGGGCATAGCGGTTACAACCCTTACCTGGTGCCCTTTTGCGGCTAGCCCCTCAGCCAACTCAGTCATTAAGGGTGCAATACCAATGGGTTCAGGATAGTAGTTGTAGGAATAAATCAGAATTCGCATAGAAAAGGCTCGCCTTAAATACCGGAATGAGCGTCAGCACAAGACTGGTGTTAGTACAAAGATTTACTGAGCGGATTGTCTGCCATCGGGGTAGGGCAAATTCCCTGCTTTAATTCTTCATAAAGAAGACTCGCTTGGGTAGCTATGGCCAGGTCGCTAGTAAACAAATTCATAAAAAGTTGAAGACTGAGCGGGGGGAGCTTATACAGTCTTCAGCTAAATCGGGCTGAAACCGGATAACTGAGGCACAGTATTACGGTGCTGGTTCAGGTTCTTGCCGTTTTATCAGCATACCCGTGCTAAATTGCCAAGTATGTGCGTAAATTCACTTGACTTAGGTTGATCCAATCTAGTGGTCTGTCTCACCACAACCGGCACCGCCCTAGCCTACAAAATGAATCATGCCCGAATTCTGCTCAAAGCAGATACCAACCAATCTGCGTCTACGCGCCGACCGTATGGTGGAATCTATTTATGGTTGTTGAGCCCTTAGCGGGTTGGCGACACGTGGAGGTAACCGACCGGCATACCAAGCAAGAGTAGGCTCACTAAATGAAATACCTGGTCGATGAACGCTATCCTGATGCAGGCTGGATCACGGTGGTAAAAGACAACTCAATCAATTGGCACTTCACCACAGAAAATGAACGGGGTAAACTCAAACGACTTTACCCCTTATTTTAGCCTTGACAGGCTACTACTAATTTGAGGCGGAAATAACCCACCTACTTCTGCAAGGGCAAACCTTGGCATAGCATGGAATTTTCCTTAGAGTAATCCAACTAATAAAATGTCCAGTCTTTGCCCTCATCCCCCAACCCCTTCTCCCTAGGGAG
>JAAUUR010000278.1 GCA_012031045.1 Leptolyngbyaceae cyanobacterium SM2_5_2 | reverse complement strand
TGGTGGGGGGTGGGGATTTTGGATTTTGGATTTTGGATTTTGGATTTTGGGATTTTTAGATTACCCCTTCACCTTCGCCTCTCAGCGCCTCTGCACTTAGCGGCACCAGTTTCCCCTGGGTGGTCATCCCCAGCCGCATCGGTTCCTGGGGATGGATTAGCTTGCCGGTGAGGGCACAGAGCTGCTCTTGCTCAGCAATGGCCTCAAAGCTAGCGCGGATATCCTCACGCTGGAGAGGGCTCTGGCACTGCCCCGGAGCATGCTCTACGTACTGCCACAAAATGTCCCGAATCAACGCCTGATAGCCACGGTCACCGGCTATGGCCTTGAGCTTTTCCTTTAACGATCGCTCCAGGCGAATACTGGTGACTTCCATATCAGTGGTTGACATACGGGTTAGGGTTGGCATCGGTGGGCACACCTCCAAAACAACAATGCGGGCGGTCGCATTTCCGCCTCAAGTGACAGTTAACAATAGTGTAGACACTTTTGTATTACACGTGTAGTATTAACATAGCTCAGGCTTAAATTTACAACTTTCCGTAATCGGATAAAGCGCTGATGTATTTAAGCTGAGATAGACCGTGACCTTAGCGTCAGGCTTTTCTGCACCCTCTCAGGCCAATGGCCAAAGGAGTCCTGCTGTGATTCGCATGTTGTCTTCTGGCATCGCAACCACCATTAACGCCATTGCTGGCGACGATGTGTGCCGGGTGGACATGGCAGCAGGGCTGTTTGGGCCAACGGGCTACAGGCTGGCTCTCGGCTATGCCAGCTTCGGCAAGTTTGACGGTTTAAATCTCACCCGGTTTGGCGACTCCAGCCTTAGTCAGTTTGGCGGCTGGAGCCTCATTCATGGGATAGATCGGTCTATTCGCCGGAGCCGCTCGCACTGGTTTGACCACCAAGGCAGGTTTCTAAGACAGCATTTTGTAACCCTCCATTAACCCGATAGCGGGTTTAGGTCGGCTAGGGGTGCCCTCAGCGGCAACCTCCTACCCCAGAACCTAAGAGGATTACCAGCTTTAGGAATTAACGCAGCCCCCGCTGTTTCTGCACAAACAACGGCGTTGGTGTTGGGTTTTTCCATCGCAGTCTTTGGGTTTGCCCGTGCGCCCCCTGAGTTTTGGCGTTTTTATCAGCCTAAGCCAGGGGCTAGCCCAGCCAATTAAGTCCATTTGCACTGGCACGTCAGCACTTTGCACAAGGCATGAAGGGTCATGTTGAAAATTACCTATTCCGAATCCGATTTGTTAGTAGAGCAAGTTGCGCTCACGGTTGAAATTTTGGTAGCCCAGCGTAGCGTTGTTGCCCTCCGGGCTGGTCAACCCCTGGTGATGCAGCCTGGGTATGGTTCCTTTACCCTACCGGCAGACTTGCCTGGGGTTGAGGTGCTTACCTACACCAGCCATTACCGAGGCATGTTGGAGGTCGTCCCCTGCGATGCCCACTGCCTGGAAGTCACCCTGCGCGGTACCTGGTTCAGCAACAGCCTCACTAGCGAAGAGGGTATTCTGGTCACCGAACTAGGGCATACCCTGGAACGGCAACTGGTTACCCTCTGGCAACTGAGCATGAGCCGCATGGTGGAGCAGTTTCGGGTTTAAGCCTTCAGGAGTCGGTTTGGGGAATAGCCCTCAACCGAGGCATCTAGCTCCCATCCCCGACTCCTGACTTCTGACTTCTGACCCCCTACCCCCCACCCCCATCATCGCCGGTAGGGACGCCCCCACCTTTCTACCGGCTTTTATGGAGTACTGTAGAAAAATGACCACGGGATATTACCCTCAAGGAGAGATTTGCCCATGGCAGACAATGCAACCTATCTAACCCTGACTGCGGATAACTTTGAGGCCGAAGTTTTGCAGAGTGATGTGCCGGTTCTGGTTGATTTTTGGGCGGCCTGGTGTGGCCCCTGCCGAATTATGAACCCGATTGTGGAAGAACTGGCCGAAAGTTTTGCGGGCAAGGCCAAAATTGCCAAGCTCAATGTTGATGACGAAGATGCTCTGGCGCTTCAGTACCATGTGATGGCCATTCCTACGTTGATTTTCTTTAATCAAGGCGAGCGAGTAGCCACCATTGAAGGCGTGGCGTCTAAGGATGACCTGGCCACTAAATTAGAGGCGCTGATTGCAGAGAACGTAGCCGCCTAGCGTAGGAAAGGCAAGGGGCAGAGGGCAGAAGGCAGAAGGGGAATCCTGGATGTGTTGGGGCTTCTGCTATCAATCCGCAGGAATATAGCGGCCAGAAACCAGGTTTCTTCTGCGGAGTATTGAAGGGTATGGCCGCTGCTGAGAAACCTGGTTTCTTTGTAGCCGATTGCCCGGTTTCTTTCTATTGACCTGATCTTCAGACTCAAAATTTGGTAGAGTCCCTTCGGGGTGTGAAGGTTTTCTCTCTATCCTATTGATGTCTAGCTGGTTAATACCTACCTGAATGTCTCGCTCCTCTGCCCTGCGCTATTACGTCCTCACCCGGCTGATGCTGGCTCCGCTGATGATCTGGACGATTACCACGGTAGTTTTCCTGTTGCTACGGGCTACACCAGGGGATCCAGTCGATGCCCTCCTGGGGGCACGGGCACCGGCGGCCGCGAAGGATCAGCTCCGCACCCAGCTAGGGTTAGATCAACCCCTATGGGTGCAGTATTTGGATTATCTGGGCAGTCTACTGCGGCTCGATTTGGGCACCTCCATTTCAGCCCAGGGGCAGACAGTCTGGCAGATTATTCAAGCCCACTTCCCGGCTACGGTGGAGCTGACGGTGTGCGGTATGATCGTGGCTACGGTCGTTGGTGTTGGGATTGGGGCGATCGCCGCCGCCCGCCCCAACACGCCCGTAGATGCCGGGGGGCGATTGTTTGGCATCATCACCTATGCCATCCCCATGTACTGGTTTGGCATGATTTTGCAGCTGCTCTTTTCAGTGCGGCTAGGTTGGTTCCCTATTGGCACCCGCTACCCTTTGCAAGGTACGCCCCCGACTAGCTTGACTGGCCTGTATGTGGTGGATAGCCTGCTCACCTTTGATTTCGGGGCACTCGCGACAACCCTGTATTACCTGGCCCTGCCTAGCTTGACCCTGGGCATTCTGATCAGCGGCGTGTTTGAGCGCATGGTGCGGGTCAACCTGAAGCAAACCCTAAATTCCGACTACGTGGAGGCGGCCAGGGCGCGGGGCATTCCTGAACGGCGCATTGTCATGGTTCACGCCCTCAAGAATGCGTTGATTCCGGTGATCACCATCCTGGGGCTGACTTTTGCCTCCATGCTGGGCGGGGCTGTGCTCACGGAGGTAACCTTTTCCTGGCCGGGGCTGGCCAATCGGTTGTACGAGGCCATCTCCCAGCGCGACTATCCCGTAGTGCAAGGGCTAATGGTGTTCTTTGGCATCATTGTTGCCATCATCAGCATCGGGATTGATATTTTGAATGCCTATATTGATCCCAGGATTAGGTACTGATAGTCGTTCATAATGGGACGCTATGATGGCTGTAATGCTCTGGCAATAGGTACGCTCAGGTCAAGCCCGTGATATTGACGACCAACCATCAAAATTTACCCACCATTGCCCCCTACCGATGGACAGTTGAGCGCTACCATCGGGCCATAGAGGCGGGTATTTTTGATGGGCAACCCCTGGAATTATTGAATGGAGTCTTAATTGAAATGTCTCCAGAGGGCATTCCCCATGCCGGGTTAAGCAGCGATGCGGCAGATTACTTGCGGGAGCAGTTAGGAACTAGGGCAAAAGTTCGAGACGCTAAGCCGATTACGCTACCTGACGATTCAGAACCAGAGCCAGATATCGCGATTGTAAAGCCTCTGGGCGACCTCTACAAAACAGAGCGGCATCCCCACGCAGAGGATATTTTTTGGCTGATTGAGTATGCCAATTCCAGCCTGGAAAAAGATTTAGAACTAAAGGATAAAATTTACGCCGCTGCCAACATTTCTGAATATTGGGTAGTTAACCTGAAAATCAGAGAATTGATTGTGTTTCGCGCTCCAGTAGACGGGCAATACCGATCGCAGCATACGTTGACTAGCGGCACCCTTTGCCCAGTGAGTTTTCCGACGATTCAGCTTGAGATAGCTCGGCTAGTGCAATGACGTGTTAGCTAACCTCGCGCTAGCTATTGCCCTTGCCCTGCCAACCGGTCACCTAATTTTCCTGGCCGGGGCTGGCCAATCAGCTGTACGAGGCCATCTCCCAGCGCGATTATCCCGTCGTGCAAGGGCTAATGGTATTCTTTGGCATCATTGTCGCCATCATCAGCATTGGGATCGATATTTTGAAGGCCTATATTGATCCCCGGATTCGGTACTAGGCATGGGTGAATGCGGCAGCCCATCATGACCAGGCGTTATCTAGTCTGCTACCTAATCTCCAGCTTTTTTAGGAAAAGTGCGTAAGACCTATAGGCAGAAACCGGGGAGTTCATTACACTTGTTTGGGTATTCTGTCGTGGCATAGGCGGGTATGGTCGATTCTCAAGAACCCGAGTCAGACCAACAGTCTGCAGGCCGCTCCCGTTGGCTGGGGGGCTGCTTGGTGGCGGGGTCGGTGCTGCTGGTAGTTGGGGCTGGGGCCGCCTGGCGCGGCTGGGTCTATGCCCGCGAAAACCTACCCGCCTGGCTGTCAGCCGAGTTATCCGCAGAGCTAGAGCGCCCGGTGGAAATTGGCCCCATTCAGCGCCTTGGCCCCACGGGTATACGAGTCGGGCCGTCCACCATGCCCGCCACGCCTGCCGATCCTGATAGCTTGAGCCTGGAGGCTCTGGAGGTTAGGCTCAACCTGCTGAGCTTGCTGCGCCGCGAGTTACCCCTAACCATCAACCTAGAACAGGTGGATATGGTGTTGGAGCAGGCCGCCGATGGCCAGTGGATAGACATTGACCTGCAGCTGCGCGACGAGGAAGACGACCGGGAGCCCTTGATTGATATCCACGTGGCCCAGGTTAATCTGCAAGACGGGCAGCTGACCTGGTGCCCTACGTGGCCGATGTCGAAGATCGCCCACGGGTAGTGCTGGAAGACATTCAGGGCCAGGGCGACATCACGTTTATTCCTGTGGCCGTCTCTGACGTGGCAGCCCAGGGCCGCACCCGACAGCCCAAGGCCCAGCAGATTGATGTAGACATTCAGGGCACTTCTATTCAGGGCGGCTCGGTCAATCTAACCGGGTCGGTGCAGATACCACCGACCTCCCCCGATGCATCGCCAACGCCCAATGAACCGGTTGGAGATAGGGCTATCAACCGCCCTGCCGCTGCCTATGCAACCCTAGCCAATGTCATAGACCGCAACTGGGCTGGGTTGACCCAACCCTTGTCCTTTCTAGCCAGGCCAGCCTGGGCCAGCCAGCCTGGGGCCGCCCCCACCCTGAAGGCCAACCTCAACCTGCGTACCCAAAAGGCCAAAGCCAATCGACATTATGCCCCTGGTGGAATCCTTTTTGGAGGGGCCACTGCCGGTGCAGTTTCCCTCCGGGCACGTTAGCGGCAATGTCAATGTTGTGCTGGAGGGGAAGGAACCCATTACCTACACTGGCACGGCACGGGTGGAGGAGGGGACGGTTGTTGCCGAGGGGCTGCCAGAGCCGGTGCAAGATTTACAGGGGGATGTGCGTTTCAAGGATCGGGTAATTGGCTTTGAGAACGTCACCGCGCGGTTAGGCGAGTTGACCGCCAAGGCCGGTGGCGACCTGGATTTAGACCAAGGCTACGACTTTAAGGGCCAGGTTAACGCCTTTACGGTGGCCCAAATCTCTGAACTCTTTGCCGTTGAGTCGCCGGTTGCCGCAGCGGGCACATTTCTCGCTAACGTCACCATGACGGGGCCGTTGGCTAAGCCTGTGCTAACCACGGAACTGCTCTCCCAGGATACGGTCACCCTCGATCAGGTGCCCTTTTCAGACCTGCGGGCAGAATTTGTCCTCAAAGCGCCAAAGCTTGAGATTGCCAGCTTTCAGGCTATTCCCCAGGATGGCGGCTCGATTACCGGCAATGGCGTGTTTACCTTTGGGGAGCCGGGGCAGCTCTCGCTCTCGCTGGCGGGCGATCGCCTACCTGGCGATGCCATTGGTCGGCTCTACGGCCTGCCTGAAACGCTGGTGTTGGGGCCAGTCTTTGCCGAGGCAGAGGTGTCTGGGCCGGTCGAGCAGTTGACGGGCAATCTGCGCTGGCGGGCTCCATCGGGCACCTATCCAGCCCAGGGCACGGTGGCACTGGCCAACAACACCCTGCGCTTTACTGATACCTTTGTGCAGGTGGCTGGGGGCACGGTGGCCGGTCAAGGTAGCTTGACCCTGGCTGACCGGCGCTGGGAATCGACGGTGCGGGCTACCGGGCTCCGGCTCGACCAACTGGGAGCTGGCGTGGCAGGTACCGTCAACGGCGAAGGCCAGTTTGCCGGTGTGCTGGATAATTCTGGGCTGCGGAGCATCCAGGGGCAGGGGGTAGCCCAGGCCGCCCTGGCCGGGGGTGTGGTGAATACTCGCGCCAGCCTCATCCAGGGCCAGTGGACAGCGGATGTGCAGAGCAATGACCTGCAAATGGCGGCCTTTTCTCCCAACTTGCAGGGCACTGGCCGTGGCCAGTTTCGCTTGTCGGGAACGACCGATGACCTGAGTTTGGCCGGCGTGCGAGGTCAGGGGCAGCTGGTGCTCTCCGATGGCCTGGCCACCGCTGCTCCGCTGGCCCCGCAATTGGCCGCTGTTCAGGAGCCACTGACGGCAGATTTGGCCTGGAACGGGCGCACGGTGGTGGTGCAGCAGGCCAGCACCGCCGGGTTGCGCGCCAATGGTACCATCACACCCTTACTCAGCGGCCCAGCGGCTCCGGGCATTGCCAATCTAGACTTGAACCTGAGTGGGGATGATTTCAACCTGGCGGCGCTGCCAATTCCGAACCAGGTGATACCCGTAGCGGGGACGGGGGATTTCAGCGGCCGCTTGTTGGGTAGCCCCAGCACCCTGGCCTTTGACGGCACAGCTAACCTGAACGGGCTGGCCCTGGGCGAACTGGCCTTTGCTTCGCCGTTGACTGGGCCAGTGCGGTACTCTCGCCCCAATGGGTTGCTGGTTGATCTACGCGAAACCCACCAGCGACCGGAGGGCGATCGCATCTACGTCAGCAGCCGCGAGGCCGACCGCGACCTGGTGTTTTTGGT
>JAAUUR010000277.1 GCA_012031045.1 Leptolyngbyaceae cyanobacterium SM2_5_2 | reverse complement strand
TGGAAAAACATATGACGAGGGGATCCAGGGGTAGTGCTATCTATCCAAAGGTGGTATCCTTAATAATATCTATAGACTGTCTGGCTTTAGTTAATAGTGTTATGGGCTAAAGCTACTGGTCTTAGGCGGATCGCTGATTTCTCTTTACCCGTTGAGCCAGTCTATTCAAGTGCTTTAATACCACTTGAGGAGTGCCTCCTAGAGTCATGTTCTCTCAGGCTATCCTATGACCCAGTCCTCAGGTTTTGTTGCCGTCACGAGTCCTATCCATGGTTTTGGTTATCCCTCTTCCAGATATGACTGGAATCGGCCTACGGTTCTAGTCATTGATGATGATGAAGATAATTTAGCGTTAATTAAATACGTTCTAGAGCCCTTTGATTGTCTACTGTTTTGTGAGCCCGGTAGTCGAGCGGCTCTGGGGCTGGTTGAAACCATTCAGCCCAACCTGGTATTGCTAGATATTCGTCTACCAGATTTAACGGGTCTGGAGCTGACGCGGCTGCTTAAAAGCCACCCGGCCACCCGCACCATCCCGATTATTGCCATTACAGCCCTGGCTAGCAGCCAGGACAAGGCAGAAATTCTTCAGGCCGGGTGCAGTCAGTACATCGTCAAGCCTTATTTGCTGGAAGACATGAAGACGCTGGTTGGCGACTACATTGCCGCCTAGAGCGCCAGCATGATCACCAGAGACAACCTATCACCCAAGTCTTTAAAGACCCAAGGCGGCAAGAATATTATTCTTGCCGCCTTGGGTCTCGTTGTCTCACTCTACAGGGCTAAAGACCTAGTAGCGATAGGTGCTAGCGCCGGGCTTATGGACGATAAAGCTCAGAATCTGGCACTGCTTAACGTTGTCAAAGCCCACTACGCGAATGTAGCAGTTAGAGTACTCAGACCGGCAGGCCTGGATCTCGCTCAGCACTTCTTGGGTAGAAGTGGCATTGAACAGGGGCAGCTTCCACATGGTCCAGTAGTAAACCTCGGGATCAGAGGTTTCGTTGAACTCAACGGCGGGGATATAGCCCATTTTCAGAATGTAGGCAATTTGCCGCTCAATCTGCGCATCGGTCAGGGGGGGCAGGTAAGACAGGGTTTCAAAACGACGCTCTTTGGGCAGAGTTTTCATGGTTCCTCGCTGGGTTAACTAATCTACGGTTGGCTAGGGGCCGACCGAGGGTACAAAGGTCAGGTCGATCCCTTACTCGGGGGTGCTGTCCGGCTCTGGGACAGAGGACTGGGGCAACTCGGAGTCTTCGGAGTCCCCCAATAGCTCGGTTGCCAGGGCATGGTCGGCATCGCCCAACTGGGTAATGTGCTCTAAAAGCTGGCGGCGATGTTCCATATTGGCCTGCTGGATGCCGGTTACGACCATTTCTGGCAAAAACTCACAGATAGATTCTGCGATGTGCTGCCGCACAGTCATAATCCGCATGGCTAGCTCTACATTTTCTTTAAGGAGGTTATTCAGGTAGGTTTCCCCATTCTGAAGCGCTTCCTTAGTGGAAAACGAGTTGAGCCAATAGGCATGGGCAGGGTTGGTTTCCTTCAGCTGATTCAGCACAGTGGTAACGGCTTGATAGGTGATGTAGCTAGTCAGCACCCTAGCCGCATCTTTAGCTGATTGCTTGAGATCCATCTGGGTTTCTCGACGGTTGAAGTCAACCTCGCCACTGGGCGATTGGTAGACCTGATTTAAGCCCGAAGTCCAGGAAGATTCGGTAACTTATGCCGCATTCCCACAACTTTTATAGGAACTGTGGCTCCAGAGCCTACCTAATTCGCGCCAAATCGCCTGGGAAGAGGCACCGCAGTGCCTCCCAGCTGATTTAGATGGTATCGACGGTTTCGAACTCGAACTTGATTTCCTTCCACAGTTCGCAGGCGGCGGCCAGTTCAGGAGACCACTTGCAGGCTTCGCGGATGATGTCGCCACCTTCGCGGGCCAGGTCGCGGCCTTCGTTGCGGGCTTGGACACAGGCTTCCAACGCTACGCGGTTAGCGGTAGCGCCAGGAGCATTACCCCAGGGGTGGCCCAGGGTACCGCCGCCGAATTGCAGCACGGAGTCATCACCGAAGATTTCCACCAGAGCAGGCATGTGCCAAACGTGGATACCACCGGAGGCTACAGCGAACACACCGCCCATGGAAGCCCAGTCTTGGGTGAAGTACACACCGCGAGACTTATCTTGCTCGATGTAGTTTTCGCGCAGCAGGTCAATAAAGCCCAGGGTACTGGCCCGGTCGCCCTCTAGCTTGCCGACCACCGTACCGGTGTGGATGTGGTCACCGCCGGACATCCGCAGACACTTGGCCAGCACACGGAAGTGCATGCCGTGGTTGCGCTGACGGTCGATAACGGCGTGCATAGCCCGGTGAATGTGCAGCAGCAGGCCGTTGTCGCGACACCACTTAGACAGGGTTGTGTTGGCGGTAAAGCCAGCCGTGAGGAAGTCATGCATGACGATGGGCATGTTGAGTTCCTTCGCGTACTCAGCCCGCTTCAGCATTTCTTCGCAGGTGGCGGCGGTCACGTTCAGGTAGTGGCCTTTGATTTCGCCGGTTTCAGCCTGGGATTTGTGGATGGCGTCCGCTACAAACAGGAAGCGATCGCGCCACCGCTGGAAGGGTTGAGAGTTAATGTTTTCGTCGTCTTTGGTGAAGTCCAAACCACCGCGCAGACATTCGTAGACGGCTCGGCCATAGTTTTTAGCCGACAGACCCAGCTTGGGTTTGATGGTGCAGCCCAGCAGGGGACGACCGTACTTGTTGAGGCGATCTCGCTCAACGGTAATACCGTGGGGAGGCCCCTGGAAGGTCTTCAAATAAGCTACCGGAATCCGCAGGTCTTCTAGGCGCAGGGCCCGTAGCGCTTTAAAGCCAAACACGTTACCTACGATAGAGGTCAACATGTTGGTAACAGAACCTTCTTCAAACAAATCAAGCGGGTAGGCCACGTAGGCAATGTACTGGTTGTCTTCGCCGGGTACGGGCTCGATGTCGTAGCAACGGCCTTTGTAGCGGTCTAGATCGGTCAGTAGGTCAGTCCATACGGTAGTCCAGGTACCGGTAGACGATTCAGCGGCCACAGCAGCGGCGCATTCCTCAGGGGGAACACCGGGCTGCGGGGTCATCCGAAAGGCCGCCAGAATGTCGGTGTCTTTGGGTGTGTAATCCGGGGTGTAGTAAGTCAGCTTATAGTCCTTAACCCCGGCGCTATATCCAGATTTTGACTGAGTCGTTGTCTGAGAGTAAGACATATCTCCCTTCCTGTGAATCAAAGAAATCCCTCACGCGAACCTCTGCAGCTCAGCCACAAACAAGCTAATCCCCTCCCATTTGAGAGGGAACCTCTGCCCAGCCAAAGCATCAGTCAGATGTCCACAAAAATGAGACAAATGCAAGTGAAAGCAACTCTCGAAACAGTTGCCCCACAAGCGCTTTAGGTATTTTCCATTACCTCATGCATTAGCATACTACCAGCGAATGGATAAGTTTAATTTTGGAAGATCTGTATACATTCATAACCTAAAGTTATAAATCAAAGTGAACCTAGGTATGTATTCTTCAAGTTCTTTAAAAGTCGCGAATTTAAAGCACGATTGGTGGTAATAAGCTTCGTTGCAGTATGCCAAGTACCCAGAGTGCTTTGATCCACTGGCCCAGAATTGCGGAGCATCCCAAGCCAGAACCCTAGAATTTGTAATGGCGTTCTAGGTTAACCCCACCGCCCTAGAATAGACTCAGCTAAGCTGTCGTTCGCCTGAAGGCTTGGCCCGTCCTTACCTCAGGGAAACCTAAAGCGGACATTCCCCGTGAGATTGACCCATGACGTACAGCAACGAACGCTTAGACCGCATCGAAGCCCTACTGGAAGCTTCGGCTATTCAGCACAATCAGGAGATGGCAAGACTTGGGGCGCTAGCCGAAAGCAACCTGGCTGGATTGGCAGAAGTTAGGGCGCTAGCCGAAAGCAATCTGGCTGGATTAGCCGAAGTTAGAGCTATTGCCGACAGTAATGCCAGGGCCGTAGAAGCCTGGTCTAGCCGAATTACAGATGTTGAAACGGAGCTGAATCGGCAGATAGAAACCTCGATTGCAGATACCGTGCAAATGGTTTCGGATACCGCACAAATGATTGCTGACCTGGGACAGCAACATCAGGAAACTGACCAACGGTTTGAAATATTTCTACAGGAAATGAGGGCTGATCGCCAACGGTTTGACCAGGCGATGGCGGCCAATGCCGCCGAACATCGAGCGTTTACCCAAAATGTTCAAGTGTTGCTGGCAGAAATTGCCCGTCTATGGCAGCGGGTAGCCGGGTAGCTCCACTTACTGCGGCATTCGCTATACTGTGATGCTCAGAAGGGGTGCTTGCGATGGCTAGCCTGTCTGGCCTAAGCGTAGAGCATAGCCAACCATTGCTGGGAGGAACTGAGGTGTTAAGTTTGCTGCTTTTGTCGTCGCTGGTGGGGCCGCCTCTCAATTTCCAGGCGACTCTGCCACGGCATACCCCTGGAATCACCACCAGCTTCGCTACCGATGCATCCAGGCCAGGTTTGATAGCCCAAGCCCCAGTCACTAACGACTATCGGGTAACGGCTTTGCAGCCCGACTTTACTGGTAGCCTCTGGGTTGGCTCCTGGAATGGACTGGCCCGCATCAATCCAGAAACCGGTCGAATTCAGCAGCGGGTGAATATTCCCAGTCGCACCATTGAGGCCCTCGCCCAAGACCGGGTGGGTCGCGTGTGGGTCGGCACCTTTGACGGCCTGGTACGGGTAGATCCCCGCACCAATGCTATTACCGCCCAAAACTTTACCCTACCCTCTAACCGAGTGCTGGCCTTGCAGATCGACAGTCGTGGCTTTCTGTGGGCCGGTACCGACCGGGGCTTGGTGATGATCAGCCCTGACCGGGGCTTAGTCATGACTACCCTGCAAGAACTATCGGGGGTTAGTGCTAACGACCTGGCCCTGGATCGCAACAATCACCTCTGGGTGGGGACGCTGGATGGCCTGGTGCAGGTGAATACGGCCAGTGCCTTCCCAATGCGGCGGGTTAGCAATCTGCCAGGGGGGGCTGTGCAATCAATTACCCTTGGCCCGCAGGGCAATTTGTGGGTCGGTACGCCTGCCGGGTTGCTAGTGGTAGATCCAGTTAGGGCGGAGCTGGTGCGCTCTGTGGGGGCCATGCGGGGCAGGAGTGTTTTATCTGTTGGGTTTGATCGCAATCAGAATGCCTGGGTCGGCACCACCAGTGGCCTCTTTAAGCTCAAGGCCAACACCGGCGAACTGCTAGGGCAGGTGCCCTCGTTGCCCTCCAGCCGGATTCTGGCGCTCTCTCCCAACACGGGCAACAAAATTTGGGTCGGCACCAGCGAAGGGTTGGGCTGGGTTAGCCAACTGACAGGACAGGGCACGCCGCATTGGGGGCTGGTAAGCCCCAACGTTCTAGAAGCGAGGCAGTAAACCAATCGCTACAGACTTAATCGTTATGCACTGGTTGCGACCTGCTGATTGATTCACAACTCACGCCGATTCACAACTCACGCCTAAGAGTACTCCATGAAAATAACCATCCCTTTGTAATAGCTCTCTGCCCTCTCCCCTGCCCCTCTCCCTGAGGGAGAGGGGTTCTGAATCCGGCTCCCCTTCTCCCCTAGGGGCTACTAAGTACACACAAATGAATCCTGAGCTAGTGACCATCCCTCAAAGATAGCCTCAAATTTTTTGAGACCTTGGCTCAAGGTTCGAATACCGGGTGGAGATTGCGAGCGATAGCCCGACCATCCGCCCAGCCGTGCAATCAGCCAAGTGGCCCAAGGTAGGGAGCATGGGGGAAAAGGATTCTGCTGTTTTTGGGTGCGCCCCTGCAACCTCGGCATCAGATGCCTGAGGCATTGTTGTTGTGGGTCACTACAGGCCACTGAAGCGGAGAGGGTTTCATCGGTTCTGCCGACGTTGAGTTGGAGCAACCTTAGGGTTACCATCAGGGCCAAGATGGTGAGGCGTTCAATGGCCTTAACCGACTCCAAGCGAGTGGATTCAAGGTCAAGGCCCACCCGTTTCAGCAGCGCGAAGAGTTGCTCAATCTGCCACCGCCATCGGTACCACTGAATCACTTGTAAGGCTTGCTCCACGGTCTTGACCGGGTGGGTAGTCAGTAAGCGCCAATGAATCGGCTCGACGCCGGGGGGTGCGTTACCTCTCTGGCCTCCACGGCAGAGAGGGAGACCGATTCAGGATAGTCGTGGGCATTGATTGACCTGCTTGGGGCGGCGCAGGGTAACCGGGGTAAAGCGAACCGCTAGCCAAGCTTCGTGCGCCTCTCGGTTGCGGCGAGGCTCAGCCAGCACCTCAACGGCATAGGTGCCCTCAACGGGTTGCTGAGTGAGCGTCTCATAGAGCATCGTCGTCTTACCGTGCAGTCGTCGGTCGCGGCAAGCGCGCACTAACAGGTGCGTGTGTGCATCGCGAACCCGAACTAACTCTTCGTAGATATCGCTTTCGCGCTCACCCACATGGGTCACACACACGGCGTCCCCAGCCATCAAGCAGTCACGGCTGCGGTCGGCAGACAACAGCCACTGGTAGGATTCTTTCTCCTCAATCGGTAACTGAGGATATCGGCGCTGACGCTCGTCGAGTCGTTTCGGGTCACGATGCCACAGTTGAAGGGCACTCAAGCCCAAGGGAAAGCCACTCTCCGCATCGGCCACTAAGGTCGGATGCAGGAAAAAGCCCACATCGTGATGATTGCCGACCACCCCCATGGCGTCAGACGCTAGATGCCGGGCCTGGGCTTGCAAGTTAATTTCGCTGCTGTCGCTGATGGCGAGGACATGACGCCCCGCCACCTGGTGCGGGCAGTGGTCGGCTGCACTCCTGACCAGTTCCGTGACGCTCACGTTTGGATTCTCCAGAAAGCGATAGTACCCCACCTGTTCAGCTCGATTACGGCTCATGGCCCGGATGTTCACCGTTTGCCCTTGGCTCATTGAGTCGTAGAGTGCCGCCCCCTTTTTTCCAGGCGGCGATCCCCAAAAGCACTGCCCTGCCATACTTCAACATGAATTAGAATAGGATTCTCCACGGCAATTGCCCCACGATGACTGGCCGCATCCTACTACAACATGACTTGTGTGTACTTAGTAGCCCACCTTGGGGGAGGGATT
>JAAUUR010000276.1 GCA_012031045.1 Leptolyngbyaceae cyanobacterium SM2_5_2 | reverse complement strand
GATCAGTCGCTCCGTACGGACCACGGAAGTCCGATGTTAGTTTTTGCTGACATTACCCCAGCTGCGGTACGGGCTGATGCTGATCGCGCCAATGTGATGCGCCAGGCGCTGGCCGGGCTAATGTGGACAAAACAATACTTCTACTACGATTTAGACCAATGGCTGCGGGAGCGCAACATTAACCCCTGGACGCCCACGGCCCAGCGTCGGCACGTGCGGAACAACGACTGGTTCCACATGAAAAATGACGACATTATCTCCATGCCCGACAAGTGGGAATACCCCTGGTATGCCGCCTGGGATTTAGCCTTCCACGTTATTCCCATCAGCCTGATTGACCCTGGTTTTGCTAAGGATCAGCTGATGCTGATGCTAAAGGAAGACTATCTCCACCCCAACGGCCAAATCCCCGCCTACGAGTGGAACTTTGGCGATGTTAACCCGCCGGTTCACGCCTGGGCCACCTGGGAAACCTACACCCGAGATCGGCTGGCCAAGAACGGCGAGGGGGACATTGAGTTTCTTAAATATGCCTTTTCAAAACTGCTGATTAACTTTACCTGGTGGGTCAACCGTAAGGACGAGGGCGGCAATAACCTGTTTCAGGGGGGATTTCTGGGCCTGGATAACATTGGCGTATTCGACCGTAGCTCTGAACTGCCCACCGGCGGCTATCTGGAACAGGCCGACGGCACCGCCTGGATGGTGTTTTTTAGCCAACAGATGTTTCAAATTTCCATTGAGCTGGCCCTCCACGACAACCTCTATGAAGATTTTGCCATCAAGTTCTTTCAGCACACCCTGTGGATTGCGGGCGCGATGGATCGCATTGGTGAGTACAACGATGAGCTGTGGGACGAAGACGAGGGCTTCTTTTACGACGTACTGCGCATGCCCGATGGCCACTCGACCCGGCTGAAGGTGCGATCGCTGGTAGGTCTGCTGTCGCTCATGGCTGTGGTGGTTTTCCCGGCGGATTGTTTCGATAAACTCCCCCGCTTCCGGGCCGAGGCCACCACCTTTTTGCAAAAGCACCCAGAACTAACCCATAACATCCACCTCGCTAACCAACCGGGGGTGCAGGGACGGTTTATGCTGGCCATTCTCAACGAAGATAAGCTGCGCCGGGTCCTGTCTCGGATGCTGGACGAGTCAGAATTCCTCAGCGACTACGGCATTCGTTCGCTGTCACGCTATCACCTGGAGCACCCCTACGCCTTCCACCACGCTGGCCAGGAGTACAAAGTGGGCTACGTGCCTGGGGATTCTACCTCTGGGATGTTTGGTGGCAACTCTAACTGGCGCGGCCCCATCTGGATGCCCGTTAACCTGCTGTTGGTGCGGGCCTTGATGCATCTCTACAGCTACTATGGTGACGAGTTTACGGTGGAGTACCCCACTGGTTCTGGAGACTACAAAACCCTTTACGAGGTGGCCCAAGGCATCAGCGAGCGGTTAGTTAGCATTTTCCTCAAGGATGAATCGGGGCGTCGCCCAGTCTACGGCGGGGCTGAGAAGTTCCAGACTGACCCACACTGGCGGGATCTGATTTTGTTCTATGAATACTTCCATGGTGACAATGGCTCTGGGATTGGGGCCAGCCACCAAACCGGCTGGACGGGCTGCATCGCTCGCCTGATTCACGCTTTGGGCTACTTCACCCCCGAAATCGTGATTAACAGCACCACCCCAACTGGGGTGTCTAAAGATAGATCCAAGCCAGGGGTTGAGCCCTAGGAGTGCTATTGTTGGGGATGAGGTGCTAGCCAGGTGCCCGATACCTCATCCCCAGCCCCCAGCTCCAGCGTTATCCAGAAATCGAATAGATTCGGAAATTGAATAGGTAGGGGGGATTGTGTCTCGAAGTCCCCAAGAGTATCTTAGGAGGCAAGATATTGCTTTTTAATACACTTGCTTGATCCTGACTTGTGATGAAAATATTACTTTTGGAGGACGACCTACCGACGAGTGATTTTTTAGCCAACACGCTCTCCAGCCATCACTACGCGGTAGATATTATTAGTGACGGGGCTGCTGGGTTAGACATGGCCAGTCGCTGGCATTATGATCTGCTGATTTTAGATTGGGTACTACCCACTCTAGATGGGTTAGAAGTATGTCGTCGGTTACGGGCTCAGGGTAGCCGCACCCCGATTTTGATGCTGACGGTTAGGGATGCCAATGATGACATTGTGGCTGGGCTGGATGCCGGAGCAGACGACTATTTACCCAAGTCTAGCGATGCCTCCCAACTGTTAGCTCGGGTGCGGGCCTTGCTGCGTCGTAGTAAGGGCACGAGTCTGCCGGTCTTGCAATGGGGCGATCTCCATCTCGACCCTGCCCTGGCCCAGGTAACTTACCAGCAGACTATCATCCCCTGCCGCCCTAAGGAGTATGAGCTACTAGAACTATTTTTACGCAATCCCCAGCGGTTGCTAACCCGCAGCGTCATTATTGACTGCCTCTGGCCGATGGATGACGCACCGGTTGAAGGTTCTGTTACTAACTTGATCAAAGACCTGCGGCAGCGCTTAAAGTCAGCAGGCTTACCGGTTAGCCCCATTGAAACAGTTTATGGGCTGGGCTATCGGCTTAAGCTGCTAGCCGAATTGGGAGAGAATGCTGAACCAGAGCTGGATACAGCGGCACTGGCCATGCCAGAGGCCTCAACGGCTTCGTTGCAGACCGTTTTAGAGCAGGCTACGCGGCGGTTTCAGGACTCGTTAGTCCAGCGCCTGGCGGTACTCGATGAGGCCGTACAATTGTTGCAAAAGGGTGGATTGCAGCAGCCCCAGCGCCATGGAGCCTGGGTCGAGGCCCATAAACTAGCGGGCGGGCTGGGCTTGTTTGGGTGTAGCCAGGCTGAGGCGGCGGCAGAGGCTATTGAGATATTGCTGACCACGTCCGGAACTTCAGATCAGCAACTGGCCCAGGAACTTGACCAATGCCTGCAGGAACTCAAGCAGGCACTTGCTCAGCCGAGCCATCTTTGCTCCAAAACGACACAGCCCTAAATTGCCTACCAGCCTAAGGATAAAACGCCCATTACTGGCACCCAGCGCAGTATGATCCGCCCCACTACCGTCAACCTGCACCGCCGTATTGCCGATATTCCCCTAGGCTGGGTGATAGCTATTCCTCTGGTGGTGTCGGCTTCGGGTGCTGTGGCTGGCGTTGGCTACCTGGCCTACCAAAGCGGGCAGGTCGCGATGGAGGAGTTAGGAGAACAACTCGTCGAACAGACCAACGAGCAGATTAGCCAGGAGATAACGTCCTATTTAGAAATTCCTCGGCTGATTAATCAACTCAATGTAAACACCGTCCAGCGGGGGGCACTTGACCCCAAGGACAAAGCCGCCCTAGAGACTTTTCTTTTCCAGCAGCTTCAGCAGTTCGACCAGATCACAACGCTTCTTTTGCGGGGTCTGATGGCACCTTTCGAGTGGTAGAACGCTATCCCAATTGGCGGTCGGCGGTGGCTGAGCCCAGCCAACCCGATTGGTTGATGATATATCACCTTCATCCGGATGGCGGTCGGGGGGCGCTGTTAGGCACCGAAACTGGGTTTGATGTGCGCCGCGATCGCCCCTGGTACCAGCAGGCTATCATCCAGGGCGGCCCCAGGTGGAACCCAATAGTCCAGCACGGCCCATCAGACTACCTCACCTTAACGGCCTCCCAGCCCGTGTATGACCCCACTACTGGGGATTTGCTGGGGGTGTTTGCAGTACAAACTCGTCTGGCCTACCTGAGTGAAATTCTGCGGCAGTTTAACCTCAGTGCCGATAGCCGAATTTTAATTACCGACTCCGCTGGCACCATGATTGGGATATCTACCGACGAGAAGCTCTACAGCGCAGTAAGCGGCACTGGCCTACGCAAACGCTTTCAACAGGAGACACTGACCACCAGCCAGGATGGCCTGATCCAGGCGTTGGGTGAACAAATCCGCACCCTAGAGGGGCCGCGCCCCCATCAGCCCCGCCTAGCCAACGCAGGGGGCAAGGGCGCACTCTCCCAACGTAATGCTTACTTGACGATTGACGACACACCCCTGCACCTTTAGCTTTTCGCTATCAGCGACAGCGGCAGTTTGATAAAAATCTCGCCTATTCGCGATGCCGACGCCTCGACTGGCGAATTATCACCCTGGTGCCAGAATCCCACTTTTTAGGCGAAATCCAGCGCCAACAGCGACAGGCTCTGCTGCTCTGGTTACTGAGCCTGGGAGGGGCGCTGGGCCTGGGAGGGCTGGCGGCCAAACTACTGCTTAACCGACTGGCCCAGTTTAACCAGGCCAGCCGATTGCTGGCTGAGGGCGATCTGACCCAGCGCCTAGCCACCGATAGCCCCATTGCCGAGTTGAACGGTTTAGCCCGGTCTTTTAACCAAATGGCCGATCAACTCCAGGCCGCCTTTGACCAACTGCAAAGCGCGCTAGATGAGTCTGAGGCCAAGTTCACCAGCATCTTTCGCTTTAATCCAGATCCAATCGCCATCACAAGCTATGCTGAAGGACGATTTTTAGATGTCAACCGCAGCGAGCTGGATTTTTTTGGCTACCACCGGGATGAAATGATCGGTCGTACTGCCCTGGAACTTAACCTCTGGACTGACCTCGACCAGCGGCAGCACTACCGCACCTTGCTAGAACGAGAGGGCCGAGTGCGGGGCTTGGAGATCCAAGTCACCAATAAGGCCGGGGAGATTAGAACGATTCTGTTCTCTGCTAAAAGGCAACTGCTGGAGGGCCAAGACTGCATCATTGGGGCTCACCAGGATATTACCGAGCTAAAGCAAACCGAAGCTAAACTGCGGCAGAATCAACAATGGCTGCACCAGTACAGCCAGCTCTCGCCAGGAAACATTTACACCCTGGTGAGCGAGCCCGATGGCTCTATGTGGTTTGAATACGTTAGTACGGCGGTTGAAACCATCCACGAAATCACGGTTGAGCAGGCCCTGGCCGATGCCAGTTTAATTCTCAACACCTTTCACCCCGATGATTTGCCCGGCTATGAGGCTGCCGCCCAGGCCTGTTTGCAGACTCTGTGCAGCTTTAACCATCAATTTCGTATCATTACGCCATCGGGCCGAACAAAGTGGCTGGATGTAAGATCTCAGCCTGAGGTACGGCCTAACGGAGTGGTAGCCTGGCATGGCATTGCCATTGACATTACCGAGCGCATACAGGCTGCCGAAGCCCTGCGAGCCAGCGAAGAACGGTTTCGGCAACTGGCTGAAACGGTGAAAGAGGGCTTTTTTATCTACGAAATGGAGACTGACCATTATCCCTACGTCAACCTGGCCAGCAGCGAGATTTTGGGACTTACGCTGGAGCAGATTCAATCAGGCGTGAGCGTCTGGTTGGAGCGCATTCACCCCGACGATCGAGACCGCATCTGGGCAGCTGTAGAGCGCGAACGCCAGGGCGAGAATTTTGACCAGGAGTACCGCTACATTACCCCCAAGGGCGAGCTGCGCTGGCTGCGGTCTCAAGCCTTCCCCTTGGGCGACGCAACTGGCAGGGTAGTGCGCGTCGTGGGCACCATTGAAAATATCACCGAGCGCAAGCTCACCGAGGCGGCCCTGCACCAGAGCGAAGCCCAAAAACGAGCGATCCTCAATGCCCTGCCCGACCTAATTATTCGTATGCATCGGGATGGCACCTACCTTGACATTCAGCCCACGGCGGCGTTTCCTACGGAGCTACCCAACTTTAAGATAGGAGCCAACATTCGCCAGGTACTGCCGTCTACTGTTCTGGCCATGTACCTGGATGCTGTGGAAGCGGCCCTGCAAAGTGGCATGGCCCAGGTCTGTGAATATCCCATCTGGGTGCAGGGGCAACAACTCTGGCAGGAGGTGCGGATTGTGCCGCTGCTGGCCGATGAAGTGCTGTTTGTGATTCGCGATTTAACGGGTCGCCACCGCATAGAACTGGCCCTGCGCCAAAGTCGGCAGCAGTTAGCAATGGCCCAGCGGGTGGCCCAGGTCGGCTATTGGGAGTTTGACCTGACCAGCCGCAAGGTGACCTGGTCAAAAACCACCTTCAACCACTGGGGGTTTGACCCCACCCAGCCCGAACCCAGCTATGAGGAGTTCCTGCAGCGGGTACACCCCGACGACCGACCCCACCTCGAAACCATCGTAGGTAACGCCATAACCAACGGCACACCCTACCAAATTGACCTGCGGGCTCTGCACCCCAATGGAGACATTCGCTACCTCGATGCCCGTGGCGAAGCGTTGTATAACGGGCAGGGGCAGGTCGCGAAGTTAGTTGGGGCTTCTACCGATATCACCGAGCGTAAGCGCACCGAAGATGCCCTGCGAGAGAGCGAAGAACGCTTTCGCAGAGCCTTTGACGATGCCCCTCACGGCATTTCGCTGGTCTTGGCTGATGGGCAGTTTGTCAAAGCCAACGCCTACTTCTGCAATTTGCTGGGCTACACCGAAGCTGAACTGCTGAACCTCACCTTTGTAGATGTCACCTACATTGAGGATCGAGAGTCTGACTGGCGGTTTTTCCAGGAGATGATGGCGGGTAAAATTCCCACCTGTCAGTTCGAGAAGCGCTACGTTAGCAAGCATGGGCCGTTATTCCGGTGCAGCTTAGCGCCGTGCCCATTTACGACGAGGCCGGTCCCCCGCTCTACTCCATTGGCCATGTCCAAGACATTCGTGAGCGGCTGGCCATCGACCGGATGAAAGATGAGTTCATTTCCATTGTTAGCCACGAGTTGCGCACGCCCATTACCTCAATCCAGGGGGCTTTAATGCTATTGGGCGCAGGGGTGTACAGCACTCGTCCAGAGCAGGCCAACCGTATGCTCGACATCGCTATCAAAAACAGCGCTCGGCTGGTGCGCCTGGTAGACGATATCTTGAGTTTCGAGCGTCTGGAGTCGGGTAAGGTGCAGCTTACCCAGGAGCCCTGCGAGGCAGCCAGCCTGATGTATCAAGCGATTGAGACTATACAGCCAATGGCCGATCAGTCTGGTATTACCCTTGCCGTTACCCCCATAGCCGCTACCCTGTGGGCGGCCCCAGACGAAATTATTCAAGTCCTAACTAACCTGCTTAGCAATGCCGTTAAATTCTCCTCCTTAGGCAAAACAGTGTGGTTATCGGCGGATGTAAAAGGTGAAGGGGTGACCACCTCCTTCCCTCCCCACCTGCCCACCTCCCTCCCTCCCTCCCTCCCCCCCCAT
>JAAUUR010000275.1 GCA_012031045.1 Leptolyngbyaceae cyanobacterium SM2_5_2 | reverse complement strand
TGTCTGCCACACTCACGGCATTTAAAGTTCTGTTTACCGTTATGGATTTTGCCGTTTTTGACGACACGACTTGACAGCAATCAGGGCAGTGGGCTGGCAATCAGACATGGGTTTTCTGCTGGAACGCTTATCCCTTCCATCCTTACATCTTTAGGACTACCCTAATTGCAATAGAGAGCAGTTTAGAGAGATTGATCTCGATGTGTCTATCCCAAAACGGACACGATCGCGAGAATTCCGAAAATTTCAATTTGAAGCCGCGTGACCCGACAAACACTCTCCAGGCAAAATGCCAAACTGTCGCTTAAAACCTGCGGCAAAATGCCCTAAATGGCTATAACCCACCCAATTTGCAACCTCGGCAACGGTATATCTACCCTCTCTGAGCATCTGCTCAGCCTGTTTCATCCGCTGTTGAGTGAGATAACCCACAACTGTTGTGCCAAATATATCGTGGAACCCTCGCCTCAACGTGCGATCGCTCAACCCAACCTGCTGCGCCAACTCCAAAAACCAGGGCGGCTGGTCTAACCGAGACAGCAAGATTTCTTGAGCATGATAAATTCGGGCGATCGTATCAGGCTTGCGTCCAGACGTGGAAGTACACAGCCGCTCATCCTGCAAAATCGGTTGAAGCTGCAATGCCAACAAATCCAGCACCTTTGCCTGAAGATTAATTCGTTGAATTGCACCCTGAAACGGGACTTGAAAAATTTGCTGTGCGAGTCGTCTGGTTTCTTGCGTCATGGTCGGGAAAAACGAAACTTTCCAATCATCCGACTTGAGCAACACTTTCAACAGCGTGTCATTTGCATGATTCAGCCCTGAATAAAATTGAGTGAAAACCTCTGGCAGCAGGTGAATATCGATTCCCCGTTGTCGCTGCGATCGCCGATGATATATCTTGCAACTGGGCGATATGCCACTCCCCGAAAAATAGCTGCGCTCTCCGCCCAGGATGGGATACCCGTCTGTATGCCCCAGGCCAGACAGCAACACTAAACATTGCACCACATGCGGATGCACAGGACATTGGATGGCAAAATCTTGATGGAATTCCTCATCAAAACAGGTCAGCCATAGCCCAGGAGCCAACTCCAGATGATAAGTACATCCTCGCCCCAGTCGCTCCGGTGGCCGACTCACCTCAACATTGCATTGAGCCAGAGGGTGCGATGGCGGCATGGGTAACGACTGATAGAGTTCTTCTAGATCAGCTTCTTTTAGAATGAGCGCCATGACAGACGAGATTAAGTGACAGCTTCAAGAATAATGAGAAATATTTGCAATAATTGTACCGCGTTTGGCCCAGCTTTCTGGCTAGAGCGCTGCGCGTTCTCTCAAAACCCGCCTGAACCAAAGGGCGTTTGCAGGGGCATCCCATCCTGGGAGGGGCTAGGGGTGGGTTAGCGATTTTAGGTTTTGTCGGAGTATCCTGCCTGAGAAGGGCTAGGGGTGGGTTAAGGCTCTTAAAGGCCTCGCTAAAACACCAAAACCAAATTTACCTGCCAATCATCTCCCTCACGCATAATTTGAATATTACGGATAAATTCACGGAAGAAGAAACGCCGCTCGGCTTCAGATAAATCTAGCCAGAATTGAGGGATAGAGACCGACTGGGAGAGTTCTTGCAGGTTAACGGGCGGTAGCTGAGCAATTTGCTGCGCTAGGTCAGCAATTTCGCCCCGGAGCTTGTAGCGGCGCAGGTCAGTGGTTTCTGCATCGAGGACATCGCTTTCTAGCAGGGCAGGCAGTTGGGCTAAGGCCGCATTTTTTTGTTGAATCTGGGCCTGGAGAAAATCCGCAGGAGACGCCATTGGCTGAGTCTCTGATCTGGGCCGAGACGCTTGTAACCTGGCCACGGCCTGGGGTAAATCCTGACAGATTTGCAGAATAATTTGGTGCAGCGCGTCGTTGTAGGCGATGGCCTTGCAGCGGGGAGAGCGAGGGCATTGCGATGGCCGTAAATACTGGTAGCTTTGAGCTTTGCCACGAATAGTGGTGTTAGACACGGTCATGGTGCAGCCGCAGGTCTGGCAACTCACCAGACCCGCCAGGGAACGGGGCGCGCCTGCCGTGCGGGGCGGCAACTGGCTATTGCGGCGCAGCAGGCGATCAATCTGGGCGGCCTCATCGCGGGAGATAATGGCTCGGTGGGTATCGCGCATCACCTGGCCATCCTGATATTGCAAATCACCCCGGTAAACGGGATGGGTAAGCCAGCGCCGCCCAGTTGAAACGGCAATCCGCTTGCCAAAGCGGGTTTCTACGGAGCGCACCGCCCCCCGCAGGGAGCCGTAGAGCAAAAAATCGTTGATAAAGGCGCTAATCACCGGGGCGGTGGTGCGGTCAAGCAGGTAGCGCTCCTGGCCGCGCCGATAGCCGTAGGGAGCCTTTCCTGGCGGCGGCAGAGCATTTAAGCGATTGCGAGCATGACCCGCCCGCAACCCCTGACGACGGTAGTACTCTGGCATTGCCACATTTTGCGATTTGGCCAGGTCTTGCCCTCTGGCCAAATTACAGGCCATGGGCTGAGAGGTCAAATTCACGACCAGGCTGCCGTTGTCGGCCAGCGCAGATAGACAGTCTTGCACAGCCGCCAGACTATGCCCCAAGGTTTCAAACCCATCTACCAGAACTACATCGGCTGGTTGGGTTTGGTTGTCGGCCTTGAGTTGCGCCAGTTGAGGACGGTAGGCGGGTTCAGTGAGGAGGGCGATATCCTCATAAACTTGATTGATTATACTGGCCCACGGCTCCAGAACGCTGCCCCCCTTCAGGGCTGGTGCTTGGTAGCAATAGGCCACGATCCGCATGGGTTAAAACGCCTCCTTCAGGGCTTCCCTCAAGGCCAGGGCTTGCTCATCATCGGCACTGGCCACAATCACCATCACCGTGGTAGAACCGGGATTTGCCAAACAGACAAAAACTGCTGTGGAGTCTTCAGAACGGCCAGCAATGCTGGTTTCATCGGCTTGAACTGTGGCTAAATTCTGTGATTCTAGTGCTTCGCCCGCCTGATTAAGACAGGCCGTTACATCGGTGTTGACGGCCCGCCAAGAGTAGTAGATGCCGGGTGGTTCAGCTTGCACAGCCGTGGCCCCAAGCAGAGCGGCCAGGCCAGCACTGCCCAGCCAGAGTAGCTTTAACGTAGACTTCATGCCAAATCATCCTTCAGAGACCAACCTTAGGATATGATACTCTGTTGTTCTGGGTTCCCTGCTGAATGGGCTGGAGCGTGGCAAGATAGGTGGGTAGGTCATAACACTAACCCGTGCAGATTACTTTTTTGGGCACTAGCTCTGGCGTTCCGACTCGTAGCCGCAATGTGTCGAGTGTGGCCCTGCGGCTGCCCCAACGGGCGGAGATTTGGCTGTTTGACTGTGGCGAGGGTACCCAGCACCAGTTTTTGCGCAGTGAGTTTAAATCTAGCCAAATTCGCCGCATTTTTATCACCCACATGCACGGGGATCACATCTTTGGGCTAATGGGGCTGTTAGCTAGCTGTGGGCTAGCCGGTAATCGCCAACAGCGGATTGATATCTACGGCCCCAAGCCCCTCAACGACTACCTGCAAGCCTGCCGCCGCTACTCCCAAACTCATTTTTCGCTGCCGATCAAAATCCATGCGGTGGAACCTGGGCTGGTGTTTGAGGATGACGAGTTCCGGGTGATATGCGACCTGCTAGAACACCGGGTACCAGCCTACGGGTACCGGGTAGAGGAGCGCGATCGCCCCGGTCGCTTTGATGTGGAGCGAGCCCGGGCGCTGGGCATTCCTTCTGGCCCCGTCTACGGCCAGCTCAAGCAGGGCAAGCGGGTGAAGCTGCCCAATGGGCGTGTTGTGAATGGGGCGGATTTGTGCGGCCCTGACCTGGTGGGGCGCAAGCTGGTGTATTGTACCGATACCATTTACTGCGATCGCGCTGTCAATCTGGCCAAAGGCGCTGACGTGCTAATCCACGAAGCCACCTTTTCCCACCGGGATGCTGAGCTGGCCTATCAGCGGCTGCACTCGACATCGACTATGGCAGCCCAGGTAGCGCTGGGAGCCCAGGTCAAGCAGCTGATTATGACCCACTTTAGCCCCCGCTACGCCCCCGGCAACGACATCCAGCTTTCTGACCTGCTAGCAGAGGCTCAGGCCATCTTTCCAAACACGATCATGGCCTACGACTTCATGGTCTACGACATTTTGCGCCAGGAAGAAAAGGTGCTGGTGTCGTCAGCGTCCTAGGAATCTCTGGGAGAGGGATGAGTGGGCTGCTGAAGCCGGTCGAGGCGACGCTGAATGTCGCTCAGATGGTGTTCGTCATTAACGGCGGCACGGGGTACTGGTGCATCGTAATTGGGCCAGGAATACAGGTCGTTACAGGGGCAGGGAAGGGTCATCATGCCAGGGTAGGAATGGCTACAGGCATAGAGCAGCGGGCGCAGGCGGTGACTTCCCACCCTGGCGACAGCATCATAGCAATGCTCTGGGTTGTCCCTTTGAGGTAGCAGTCCTCACCGCTAGTCACCATGATTTTCTGCCAGCAATCCTCAAAAGACTGGCTATAGCCCCCCTGATAAAAGATTGGGGCAGGTAGACACTCACCCCGATCATCCGCCAGCACAACCGGCTTGCCAAGCTGAAACCAGTAGGCTAAAAAATTCTGTACCTGCTCTTGGGTGGCCATAGACTCTCTATTGATAGAACATTGGGTACAGAGCCTGGGCTAATGCCCTCTAAGTCGATACCCCCAACCATCCAATCCTAGCTTTTCCCTCCGGAGGCTACCTCTGCCTACAGATATTCTTTGGGAAGTCTCTAGATTGTCACCTGATCTAACCCAATGGCCAACTGTCGCAGATTCAGCGCGTAGCCCGCTACCACCAGGTAAACGCCATCGGCAATGGTGCCAATTTGCCGGCTCAGGTAGCCCAGGCGATCGCGAAACAGCCGCCCTATAGGATAGTCGGGCACCACGCCCCAGCCGGTTTCTTCCGCCACGAGAATGACGGTGCTTTCGGTCTGCATCAAGCTTTCCATCAAGGCCCATACCATCTGTCGCCAACCGTCTTCATCCTGCTCAAGCAGATTGGCCAGCCAGGTACCGAGGGAATCAATCAACAGGCAGTTCTGGGCGGTGGCGGCGAGAATCGCCTCCGGTAGGGCCACAGGCACTTCCTGCAAATGCCAGGTAGCGGGTCGGCGCAGGCGATGCTGCTCAATGCGGGCCTGCCATTCCGCATCCTCTGGGTCAATGGCAGAGGTGGCTATGTAGATGACCGACTTGCCCGTTTGTTTGGCCAGTGCTTCGGCCCATTCGCTTTTGCCAGACCGGGCTGGGCCAGTTACCAGCGCAATCCTTACCTGTTCCATTTCGCTACCTCGCCCTAGTTTGGTAAGATCAAAGGCTTGCAACGCAAACCTCCCAGCCTGTGATAAAGGAGAACCCCCATGGCCCGCATGTATTACGACAGTGACGCCAACCTCGACCTACTTAACGGCAAGACCGTAGCGATTATCGGCTATGGTTCCCAGGGCCACGCCCACGCCCTCAACCTAAAAGACAGCGGCGTCAATGTCATTGTAGGGCTGTACGAGGGCAGCCGCTCTGTTGCCAAAGCTGAGGCCGAAGGGCTTACGGTCAAACCCGTGGCTGATGCCGCTAAAACTGGCCGACTGGGTGATGATTCTGCTGCCCGACGAGGTGCAAAAAACCATCTACAAAGCAGCCATTGCTCCAAATCTGGAACCCGGCAACGTGCTGCTGTTTGCCCACGGCTTTAACATCAACTTTGGCCAGGTTGTGCCCCCGCTGATGTGGATGTGGTGATGGTGGCTCCCAAAGGGCCAGGCCACCTGGTACGGCGTACCTATCAAGAAGGGCAAGGAGTACCCTGCCTGTTTGCCGTGCAACAAGATGCCACGGGGCAGGCTCGTGATCGGGCGATGGCCTACGCCAAGGGCATTGGCGGTACCCGGGCAGGCATTCTTGAAACCACCTTTAGAGAAGAAACCGAAACCGACCTATTCGGCGAACAGGTGGTGCTTTGCGGTGGCCTCAGTGAATTGATTAAGTCTGGCTTTGAGACCCTGGTAGAAGCCGGCTACCAGCCTGAACTGGCCTACTTTGAGTGCCTCCACGAAGTTAAGCTAATTGTCGATCTGGTGGTGGAAGGCGGCCTAGCCAAAATGCGCGACAGCATCTCCAACACCGCTGAATACGGCGACTACACCCGTGGCCCCCGCATCATTACCGACGAAACCCGCGCCGAAATGAAGAAAATCCTCAAGGAAATTCAAACCGGCCAGTTTGCCCGCGAGTTTGTGTTGGAAAATCAATCCGGCAACGCCGGGTTCACCGCCATGCGCCGCCGCGAAGCCGAGCACCCCATTGAAGCGGTAGGGAAAGACCTGCGAGCCATGTTTAGCTGGTTGAAGAAGGTCTAGGGCTTAGAGTGAATTCCTAGAGGGTATTACCCTGAGTTGGGATGGTTTTGCGGAGCCAGAATACAGGAGCCAGAATATAACAGTTCCACACTCCTGACTCCTGACTCCTGACTCCTAACTCCCGACCCCCGATCCATTTTGGTCTATTCGCGGTAAAAAAGATGAGTTCCATAAAGCGGCCACCTAATTTTGGTGGTTGCTTTACAGTTATGGGCGGCCTATCACGCTTCAATAGGAGTGGTGGTGCAATTCAAAGCATGATGGCTTTGAGGACTGGCTAACGCGGTAGAAAGGGGGAATATGGTGGCTCGTCGCTGGATAATTGCCCTGTTTGGGTTTGTGCTGATGATGGTTATTGGCCTCTGGATGGGGCCAATGCAGGCGGCTACTCCACTTCAGCCGGTGCTTAGCACCGTTGGGTTGCCGCCTTTGCCAACCAAACTGGCTGAGTTGAGACCGCTCAAAGCGTTAGAGGCTGGCCCTACGGACTTTAAAGTGCCAGCAGAAGCTCTCAGGGCCCAGTCGGTGCCCCGGCAGGTGACGGTGCTGGCTGATCCGACTAACTATGGCGATCGCTTCGCTACTGATATTAACGGGCAGGCAGCACAGAACCCGTTTATTGCCGTACTGCACGAAACCGTCGGCTCCGCCCAGAGCGCCATTAACCTGTTTCGCACACCCCACCCCAGGGATGAAGACCAGGTCAGCTACCACACCTTAATTGGTCGAGATGGCACCCTCTACTACATTGTCCCCCCAGAAAAGCGGGCCTTTGG
>JAAUUR010000274.1 GCA_012031045.1 Leptolyngbyaceae cyanobacterium SM2_5_2 | reverse complement strand
TATGACCTGAACCCATGCAGTCTAACATTTCTGAGTTGATGGCTTGGCTACGTGTGGGGGTTGCCGTTTTCCTTTGCTGACAGGCCCAAATCCACGGCAAAATTGCATTGAGACATTGCCACAACTGACTCAATTAAGAACGTTGATTGTGACGGTTGAACAACTGGTTTTTTAACTGAACTTGGCCGGTTTTTCCAACCGGTTGGATGAGTTTTCTACACTAGAGAATCACCAGGGTTTTTGACATTATCAATGATGTCAACATTAGGCGGCTGGATTGATGAAAGACATGATTGAATCGTTTTACCGGTGGTACAAGGCGATGCTTCGCAACACGAAGTACCGCTGGGTCTTAGTATTGGGCACGTTAATTTATCTGGTTTCTCCCATCGATATCTCGCCAGATTTTCTGCCCATCATTGGCTGGGTGGATGATGGCATTCTGGCCACGCTGTTGGTGAGTGAGCTGTCTCAAATGGCTGTGGATTCCCTGGGTAAGCGCAAGCAATCTCGTAGTGCAGACGGCGCAGACGATGCCGTTGAGCCCGTAGTCAGCGTTGAAGTTTAGGGGGAATTGACTCAACTCACATCACTCACACCACAGGGCGAACAAACATTCGCCCTTTTTCTTAGCCCGTGTAATGGCCAACCTTTGCAAAGGTTGGCCAATCGTAGTACAACGAAGACAACTCTTACCAAGGTCACCTCCTATGGCTGATGCCAGTAACGTATTAGGTACTTCCCTGGGTGTTTGCTGCACGGCTCCGATGACCGGCTTTTACCGCGATGGCTGCTGCAACACCGGGGCTGGAGACATGGGTGCCCACATCGTCTGCGCCCAGATGACGGCGGAGTTCCTGACGTTTACCAAGGCCCAGGGCAATGACCTTTCCACGCCGATGCCCGCCTTTCAGTTTCCGGGGCTGAAGCCGGGCGATCGCTGGTGCCTCTGCGCCTCTCGCTGGAAGGAAGCCCTTGATGCTGGCGTTGCCCCGCCGGTAGTCCTGGAGGCTACCCATGCGGCGGCGTTGGAATATGTTTCCCTGGCTGAGTTGAAGTCCTACGCCGTGGGTTAGCGCAGCAACTCTCGCTCTGGTGGTTCACAGCAGAAACTTTTCTATCTCAAGAATCAATTCGGGAAATTTAACCGGGTTAATCGTTCCTGAGGTGAGTTCTTGGCACAACAAATATGTCCCTTCTCCAGGCTCACGAAACACAATCAGGGCATTTTACTTGAGATTGACCACCCAGTATTCAGGAATTGCGGCTGCCGCATAGATGTTGGCTTTTACCCCTAAGTCTTTATCGAGGCTGGTATTAGCGTACTCAATTATCCAGAAAATATTTTCAGGATAGGGGTGGTGGCTGAGATAGTCATCCTGCACACGTTGAACAATGGCGAGATCAGGCTCAGGCTCAGATTCATTGCATCCATCGAACAAGGTAATCGGGTGCCCTTCCCGAATTTGCGCTTGACGGCCTAGCTTATCTCTTAAATACTCACCTGTCCCTGTACTGCGACTGGCATGGGGAGTTCCTTCTGGGGCCATTTCGACGACGACTCCATTTAATAGCTCAACATGGCGCTCGTCCCAAATTCCGGCTTCGACCATGCGGTGATACTGATCAAGGCTGATTTTGGCGAGTATGAGTTCGGGAGTAATGGATTGTGGTAATGCCTGAGTCACAGTCACCCCTCAATTAAATAATCTTGATTACACTGTCCCAATCCTACCCTGGTGATTCAGCCGCCGTAGCTGCCCGTCAGATACCAGATTAAAGCCGCTGAAACGTTAGGATAGGGAAGCCGTTTGGAGGTTCACTGTGTTTTTTAGCATTGTCATTCCTACCTACAATCGCCAGCCCATTTTAGAAAAGTGCCTGCGGGCGCTGGAGCAGCAGCACTACGACGAAGCGCTGATGTCTGGCTACGAGGTCGTGGTGGTGGACGATGGCTCTACCGATGGCACAGTGGATTGGCTGCGGCAGAATCAGTCTGACTTTTCCCATGTGCGGTTGATTGAGCAAGACCACAAAGGGCCAGCCGCCGCCCGCAATCTGGGGGTTGAGCTGGCCAACGGGGATACAATTATTTTTATCGACAGTGACCTGGTGGTGCTGGCGGGCTTTTTGCAGGCCCACGCAGCGGCGCTGAAGGCCTCCTACAAACGGCTGGGGCACGATTGCATCTTCACCTATGGCCGTGTGGTCAATACCGCTAACTTTGATGACCCGACCTCGGAACCCTTCAAACTTACTGATTACTCCCAGGCGTTTTTTGCTACAGGGAATGTCGCCATCGCCAAGCCCTGGCTCGAAAAAGCGGGTCTGTTTGACACCCAATTCACCCTCTACGGTTGGGAAGACCTGGAACTGGGAGTGCGCCTTAAAAATCTGGGCCTATCTTTGGTGAAGGTGCCAGAAGCGGTGGGCTACCACTGGCATCCGCCCTTCTCGCTAGAGGATGTGCCAGCGCTGATTGACAAAGAAATTCAGCGGGGCCGCATGGGAGTGCTGTTTTACCAAAAACACCCCACCCGCGAGGTGCGGATGATGATTCAAATGACCTGGCTGCACCGTATTTTGTGGGGAGTTCTCTCCCTCGGTGGACGTTTGAATGAAAAGACAATGGCACCTCTGTTGCGCTGGCTAATTGACCAGGGCAAGCCCCAACTGGCTCTGGAGGTGGCCAGGGTGTTCCTCAACTGGTACAACGTGCAGGGCGTCTATGCCGCCTACGACGAATTGCAGCACCAGAGCTAGCCATGCAGGGAATTCGCGTTGCCCAATTTGGCGATCCATCCGTGTTGCAGATGGCCACTCTGGATGTGCCGCCGCTGACTGCCGATACTCAGGTGTTGGTGGCAATTCGGGCGGCGGGGTAAACCCGGTGGATACCTACATTCGGGCTGGCACCTATGCGCGTTTGCCAGCGTTACCCTACACCCCAGGGATTGATGGGGCCGGTGTAGTAGCGGCGGTTGGGTCGGGGGTGACCCAGGTGCAGGTGGGCGATCGTGTCTACGGCGGTTGGCCGCTAACTGGCACCTATGCCCAATTTGCCCTGTACGAGGCGGAGTGGATATTGCCGCTGCCGCCAAACCTTTCCTTTGAGCAGGGAGCCTGTATTTTTGTGCCCTACTCCACGGCCTATCGAGCCCTATTTCACAAAGCTCAACTGCAATCGGGCGACACCGGACTCATCCACGGTGCCACCGGCGCTGTGGGGTTGGCTGCCGTGCAGTTAGCCGTAGCCGCAGGAATACGGGTAATCGCCACAGGCGGCAGTGCTGAAGGCCGTGAGCGGGTTGCCAGCCAGGGGGCCGCGCTGGTGCTGGATCATCACAGTGAGAACTATCGAGAGGAGATCCTGGCCGCTACGGATGGGCGCGGCGTAACGGGCATCATCGAAATGCTGGCTAATATGAATCTGGGCAACGATCTGACGCTGCTGGCACCGGCTGGTCGGGTGGTGGTAGTTGGCAGTCGCGGTACTGTAACCATCGACCCCAGAGATTTGATGAGTCGAGAGAGCGCCATTACTGGGATCAATCTCTTCAGTACGCCGCCAGAAACGCTGGCGCACATCCAGCAGGAGTTGTACCACGGCTTGAGCAACGGCACCCTAACCCCCATTGTGCGGCAGGTCATCCCCCTAGCCATGGCGGCCCAAGCCCACATCCAGGTGCGAGAACCCGGATCCCTGGGCAATCGGGTGTTGGTTCCCTAAGATGGCGTGGCCTCGTATAGTAATAGGAGATACCCCTTTAGGGTGGTCGGTTCTGCTGTTCTTTTTCGGATTTGACCCATGCGTACTTCTGGTTTGTCGTCGAATGGCTGGTTGACCCAGGTGCTCTGGCGTGGGGTCGTGGGTCTTATGGTGTCTCTGGTAGTGATGTTGGGCCTAGCCGTGGGGCCAGCCCAGGCGATCGCGGTGTTTCAACTCCCTACGGTGGCGGCTGGGTCAGATACCTGGCTGGTGGATGACGCTGGTATCATCAGCCGCATCAACGAAAACAAGATCGCCACCCGACTGAGCAATCTGGCTGAGTCCACAGGTAGCGAGGTGCGCCTGGTTACCATTCGCCACTTTGACTACGGCGAAACCGTCCAGACCTTTACCGACAAGCTGTTTGAGCGCTGGTATCCCACTCCTGAGGCCCAGGCCAATCAAGTTCTCATGGTGCTGGATGAAGTGACCAAAACCGTTGGCATCCACGTGGGCGATGGGGCTGCGACACGGCTGCCCGAAGATATAGCCACCAGCGTTGCCCAGGAAACGGTGCTGGTTCCCCTACTCCAGGGCGACAAATACAACCAGTCCTTTCTAGACGCTACTGACCGCCTGGTAGCCGTTCTCAGTGGTCAAGAGGATCCCGGCCCCCCAGCGTTTGAGGAATCCTTCGATACCCTCAGCGAAAGCACCTTTGCCTCCGCCGAAACCACCGATGAAAATCGCGGTAACAAGGCTGTTTTGCTGATTGTACTGCTGGTGCTGGCCACGGTGATTCCAATGGCAACCTACTTTTGGTACGCGGGGTTTGGGAATTAACGGGTGAACCTATTCCTCTGGGGAGAAATGTTTGCAGGGCTTATACCAATAAAAAAATGAAGAAGCGCATAATTTAGGCTGCCCTGTGGAATGCGGTTTGAAGTAAGGCCTCGAAAATGGAGCCATAGGTGGTGCGGGTCTGCACCTGCTCTGGAGTCAATCGGGCCAGTTCCTGATCAACCCGCTGCTTTAGGGCGTCGAGGGAGGGGAAATTTTCCCCCATTCCACAGCGCTTTGAGATGTTGCCAGAAGCGTACCCTTGGGAAGGCTGCGCCTACACTCGGGCTGAGTTCGAGGGCAATGGGGCGGTTGGAACCAGGGAACCAGGTTTTCCGGCCATTGGATCGCCTTGGCCCAGTGGGCCAAGGCTCGGTCGAGGTGCATCACCGCTACCGTGTCGCCAAGGGTCTCAGAGAGGTGGTCGAGAAACTGTTGAAAATTCACCTGATTGAGGTGGGCGTAGGTCTGGCTCCGGTGCCATCCGCTCAAGGGCTCTACGACCCCGCAGCGCCAGAACGCCTCTTGTGGCCAGTCCACTTTCGCAATCGGGTTTACCCCTTTGACGCTAATCACCCGCGTCGTCTTGGTGTTGCGGCCAATCTGGCTCTCATCCTGAGCCAGACGGTCATTGACTTGGTACTCCAATTCCTCGTCGCTGACGGTGTACAGTTTTTGCAGCACCAGCATCTTGAACAGCAACACCTCGTCTATCGGTTGGCGTCCGGCCTGGCTTTTGCGGGGTTTCTCATGAATGCGGGCCAAAATCGGACGAAAGGTCTCCCAGGGTACGATCGTTTTCAGACGCTGCAACCTATCTTGCTTCTGGGCGAATTTCTCCAACCGCTCCTCAAAGTCTCACAACCCTTGCTGTCCCATGACATTACCCAGTCAGATGACCCACCTGCCCATGATCTCATATTGAGACAGTCTTCGCAATTTTTCGAGGTGCCCATAAGGTTTGATCGCCCATTCCACAAATAGCTTTGCAGACTAACGTCGAAGTTGTGCGGCGGCAGATCACCTTAAATTCTCACCAATAACCTCTGTGCCGTCCGCACCAACGCAGTGTTAGCTGGCTTACCCCACCGATAACCCTCAAGTACGAAGAGGGTTCAAGGCTGAAAACGAAGGTTTTGAAGGGGGCGTACTTGGGCAATGGCTTCAAAGTCACGATCATTGTGAATCAGAAGCAAATTGTTTTCCAGTGCTGCTTGAGCAATACAGCAATCGATTGGGCTGCGCACAGTAAGTCCTTGGCGGCGTAGGTCAAAGTAAATTCGGGCCGCTGCTTGCCAATACTGAACTGTGAGTTCAGCGTAATCTTGTGTTTCGAGGTAAGTAGAGAGGAGATCCCATTCTTGCTCGTTCAAGCTACCTTGAAGCAGTTCAAGCTGAGTAAATCGGGTGAGCAGAGCTTCTCGATTAGCAATCAGAGTTTCGAGTTGCTGGCGAACTTGACCACTACGATCTCGAAAGACGCTGATCCAAACCGAGGTATCAATCAGCAGCATGACGAGTCTCGCGCAAATTCTTGTGATCAAAATCCTCGGTAAATTGAATTTGCCCTAAAATTAAAACCACAAACACAACGCAAGGTCAAGAAGATTTTTCTTGCGGCGCGATCGCACAAGCTCCGTCAAAGCAAAATTAACCAAGTCTTCTTGAGTCGTAAGATTGGTAAGTTGAAAAGCCTCGTTGAGAAGAGACTCATCTAGGTTCAGGGTGATTTGCATAGGGTAGGTATAGGCTGAAGAAAGAACAATTTCTCACATTTTAACCCGGCAGAGCAATCGGTTTTACTGGTGACATGGATAATCCTTTCCAAGAATAGGTTCGTGAACTGCCCACTCAAACCCATTACCCCGCATCCCTTTATCGCGCTCAAGCCTTGCTATCTTGGCTAATTGTCGCATCCTAACATCAGCCAGCGGAATATTTAAATCTGTCAAATCTTCATCAGATATGGAATCGATTAATGCTCTCAAAATTGATCGAGAAACCGCATAAAGGGCACGACCATACTCATCGACCAGAGCGTTTTGCTCAATGAAGGTAATATTTGCTGCCACTTTTAATTTCAACTTTTCAGTACTAATGACTAAGATAAGCGACAGTAGAAAATTTCAGCAACTCTATCAGTGATCTTTATTATGCTTTTCTGGATAACCCACTCATCTACGAGAAACTACGCAAGAGATTTGTGCGAAGCCAGCTAACTATTGTTTAGCCGACTTTCTCCCTCTTTACGTCGCATAACACTCCTAATTCGGGTGGTTATGCGGCTCCTGAGTTCAATATCACCTCCTCCAGGGGGTGTTAGGCAGAAAAATTGTCGGATAACTCCCCAAAAGAGGGGATTATCGAGATCTTGAGTCGCCCAGTAGGTCGAATGGAGAGAGTTATACGGCCAACTTCAGCAAATCTTTACGGAGCATGCCTGGAAAACCAGGTTGATCTTCGGTAACGGTGACTTTACTTATAGGTCAATCGCTACATTTTTCTTACCCGTATGTGATTCAGAAAGGGTTTCTGGGCCGGCCTGGGTAAAAAATCTGGCAATACGGTTGCACTCTTTGTGCGATTCCTGTATTTTCAGTCTTGCGGGGAATGATTCCGGGCAGGAGTCTGAGGAGGTCGCAACTCCCCAAAACTCCCCTGATCATCCCAACTTAGCTC
>JAAUUR010000273.1 GCA_012031045.1 Leptolyngbyaceae cyanobacterium SM2_5_2 | reverse complement strand
ATCGGTGCAGCGCCCCCACCGGCGGGCGAGGCGTGCTGCACCAGGGCGATCTGACCTACGCCATCGTCGTGTCGGAACCGGCGGGCAATCGTGAAGAGGTCTATCGGTTTCTGTGCCAATTTCTGCTGGAGGGGTGGCGGCAGTTAGGGGTGGATTTAAGCTTCGGCGGGGAGAAGCGGCCCGATGGGCGATCGCACCATTGCTTCGGCCTGGCTACCGCCGCCGACCTGGTAACAGCCACCGGCCAGAAGTTAGTGGGCAGTGCCCAACTGAGGCGGGGCCGGGCCATTCTCCAACACGGCTCGATGCGGCTGGCCCCTGCACCAGAGCTCTACGAGCGGGTGTTTCAAACCCCGGCACCGCCGCCGCTGCAACCCCAGGGCCAGCCCCTGCCCACCATGCCAGACATTGTAGAGCAGCTCACCCAAGCCGCCGCCCGGTGCTTTGGCTGCCAATTCAATCCTCAACCGCTGACTCCATGGGAATGGCAAAGCGTCACCGCCAGAATAGATCTCTCCAATAATTGTCAGAATAAGGGCTGAAGCTTTTACTACAAGCCCATCAAAAATCCGTTCTGGAGAGATCTAATAATAAAACCTGAGCCATAAAAAATGGCCTGACGGGTCAGGCCATCAGGCCATCAATAACGGTTTAGGATTTCAGGCTAGAGATGCAGGCTCAGCCACGCTGTCTCTGCTCCCACCAACAGACGGAAATACACCCAGCCGAACCATTGTGGGCCTAGCTCATGCCCATAGAGCTGCGATCGTAGGCCGAAAATCATGGGGCAGTTTGCCCTGGATGTGGCTTTCGTAGTGGGCGGCTTCTTCAATGGGTAGGCCTACTTCCGCCGCTAGGCGCACCATCATCCCCTGTTCCCGTTTGCGGCTGCGCTGGTGACGGCGGATGAATAGACTCCTGGCCCGCTCACTAATGCTAAGGGGAGCCGTCTCAGACACAGAGATACCGGCTGCAGGTGCTGTGATAGCCGGTTGCTCGGTCACCGGTGCAACGCCCACAGTACCAGTCTGGTAAGCCACGCCGCGCCAGGTTAAATCGGCAGCGGGTTGATCGGGCAGTTCCGCGATAGCCTGAAAGGTCACAGCAGCCCCGCGATAGTGGCCAGTGTCGATGGTTGGCCCCATGATAGGCATGGGGTTGGGCTGATAGTCGTAGCTGACGCCGCGATAGGTGAGTTGCATAGGTCGCCTCCTTGAAGCGAATGGCGTTGTGAGGCGCGTTCCTTCGGGGGTGTCCCTACTTCCGTCTCCTGGGCTGGCCTTCTAACTCGCTACCAGACTCAAGAGATGAACGATTTGTTTCCACATCTGTATCGTAGACTACGGTTTTGCGATTTTCTGGATTTTTGATAATTCTCAACACGAATCCTTAAAGGCCTTACACTGCACTCTGTTAGCCAGAGTCAGGCCGAGATCAGGCTGGCAGACCATACAAAAGTTAATTAATCTTGATGCTTTTGAAATTTTGAGCGGCGTGGGGGGCTCAAGTCTCCTGAGCGCCCATCGACTACTATGCTTAGAGAAAGTGATGCCCGTTCCGTTGGAGAGCCCCCATGCGCCTGTCTCAAATGCTGTTTGTCACCCTGCGGGAAGACCCGGCAGAGGCCGAAATCCCCAGCCACAAGCTGCTGCTGCGGGCTGGGTACATTCGCCGCATTACCAGCGGTGTCTATGCTTATTTGCCTCTACTGTGGCGGGTGCTCAACAAAATTTCTGCCATCGTGCGGGATGAAATGAATGCCACTGGAGCGCAGGAGTGCCTGTTGCCCCAGCTGCAACCGGCGGAACTGTGGCGCGAGTCGGGCCGGTGGGATACTTACACCAAGGCCGAGGGCATTATGTTTTCCCTGGTTGATCGCCGCCAGCAGGAAATGGGCCTGGGCCCCACCCACGAAGAGGTGATTACGACTATTGCGCGGGACATGATTCGCTCCTATCGGCAACTGCCTGTGCATCTCTACCAGATTCAAACAAAATTTCGGGATGAAATTCGGCCTCGCTTTGGCCTCATGCGCGGGCGCGAGTTCATTATGAAGGACGGCTACTCCTTCCACACCGATGAAGCCAGCCTGAAGCAGACTTACCAGGAGATGTACACCGCCTACAGCAACATTCTGCGCCGCTGCGGGCTGGAATTTCGCGCCGTCGATGCCGATTCGGGGGCCATTGGCGGCTCTGGCTCCACAGAGTTTATGGTGCTGGCCGATGCCGGTGAAGACGAAGTACTCTATACGGAAGATGGCCGGTATGCCGCCAACGTGGAGAAAGCGGTATCCCTGCCGTCGGCAGCCGTGCCCTCTACCTTTACAAGCTTCGAGAAACTGGACACGCCCAATACGCCCACCATCGAATCTCTGGCTAAGTTTCTGAAGTGCTCACCAACGCAGATTGTTAAGAACGTCCTCTATCAAACCGTCTTCGACAGCGGCCAAGCCGTGCTGGTGCTGATTAGTATTCGCGGCGACCAGGATGTTAACGAGGTCAAGCTGATCAACGAACTGACTAAGCTGGCCTCTAATTATGGCGGTAGCACCGTACTGACCCTGACGGTACCCGACGAAGAGGCCCAGGGCAAATGGGCGGCCAAACCCCTGCCTTTGGGCTATATGGCCCCTGACCTGGGGGATGATTACATCCAGCCGGGGGGTGAAGCGATAGAGGCCAAGTTCCTGCGGCTGGTGGATCAAACAGCGGTGGATTTAAAGAACTTTGTCACCGGCTCCAATGAGGCAGGCTACCACGTGGTGGGCGCGAACTGGGGCGAGCCATTTACCTTGCCGAAATTAGTGGTAAACGTGCGGAAGGCCACGGCGGGCGATCGCGCCGTTCACGACCCCAGCCAAACCTTGCAAACCGCACGGGGCATTGAAATTGGCCACATTTTCCAACTGGGTACCAAATATTCCAACGCGATGGGAGCTACCTACACCAGCGAGTCCGGCGAAGAGCTACCCCTGGTGATGGGCTGCTACGGCGTGGGCGTTTCGCGCCTGGCTCAGGCGGCGGTGGAGCAATCCTACGACAAAAACGGCATTATCTGGCCGGTAGCCATTGCGCCCTACCACGCGATCGTGGTGATTCCCAACATTACTGATGCTCTCCAGGTTAAAACCGCCACCCAGCTTTACACCGACCTCAATGCCGCTGGGGTGGAAACCCTACTGGACGATCGCGACGAACGGGCCGGGGTTAAGTTTAAAGACTCAGAACTAATCGGCATTCCTTACCGAGTGGTGACTGGGCGAGCCCTGGCCGATGGCCTGGTAGAAGTGGTGGAGCGAGCCACCGGCACCAGTCAAGAAATCGCCGTTGGCGATGTCGTTGGGTTACTCAAGGAACGGATTGCAGCGGCTGTGGCTTAGTTTAGCCCTGCTCTATCGATCCATCAGGGCTGAGTGCTGGATTTGTTAACCCAAGACAGCGACAAGGCAGGTTGCTCAATACTGTTCAGCAAGCTTAACTCTGAGCGGTGGTGCAGAAACCGCTCCCCAAGGCAAACCACTGGGCCGGGGAAGACTTTATGACAACCAGGTTTTTAGGCTGGCTTCCACTTCCTCCAACGCCTGCAAACTTCCCACTGCCCAAGCTCGGCTAATGGCCTGTTCTATCCAGACAGCGATGGGCATCTGCGGAAAAAGAGGGCTGGCTTCTACCGGTCTGTAGTCGCCAGTTTGCATGACATAAATTTGCAGCTGGCCATTGGCGTAAATCCAAACCTCAGGAATGGCAATCGCCCGATAGGCGGCAATGGTAGTAAACGACATCACATCTGTTTCAATCGCCAAATCAGGGGGCGGATCGTCTGGCTGAAGCTTGCGCCGCCCAATCATGCGTTCGTAGTTTTGGATATAAAAGCAGGCATCTGGCTCTATGCCAGCAACGGTCGGTTGCCTGAACGTAGTAGAGCCAAAGGGCTGATAACGCCGACCTGTAAACCGAAGCAGCAGCTTAACAATGTCAGAAATTAAATCAGTGGGGACTTCGTGTTCAGGAAGCGGCAGAGTGATTTCTAGAGTGCTGGAGTGATAAGCAATACGCGCCGTCCGTCGCTCACCTAATTCTTGCAAGATTGCCTCAAACTCTTCCCAGCTGACGTCGGGAATCGTGACCTTGCTGCCAGGAGCTAGATGGAGTTGGCTAATTGGTTTGCTTACCGGTAAGAGCGTAGCCATCATTCAAGCTCGCAAATCCTATCCCTGAAGCCATTGCCTGGGTGAACATTGCCCATGATCCCAAAAACAGGTCGTTGCGTTCCCTGTGCTCTCCATTGTAAGCGCGTGAGGCTGTTCCTCTATGTAATCCACTGCAAGTAGAGTCCTCAGCCCCGTCAGCTCATCCGCTGAAAGTCTCGACCAAAGGGAAGCAGCGCCATGGGAATTAATTTGATGTGCTGCTTGGCAAAGGGTAGACCAATGATGGTAATCGCCAGCAGCACCGCATGAAATAAGTGAGCCAGGGCAATTTCCCAACCAACAAAAATCATCCAGACAACGTTGAGAATTATTTTTAGGATGCTGTTAGGGTTATTATCTTCAACGATTTTGCGGCCAAAGGGGGTCATGGTTGCACCGCCTAGCTTGATGGCCTGTATGCCGAAAGGGATGCCAATAATGGTTAAGCACAGCAGAATACCACCCAAAATGTAGCCCAACCCGGCAAGAAAGCCGCCGAAAATCAGCCAGATAATGTTGCCCAGTAAACTCATGGCGCACCTGCCCTTGTGTGTTAGGCCTAAGGATTGCCTGCATTATATAACGAAGGTTCTAGCGGCCTTGAACGAAGGTTCTAGCGGCCTTGGCGGATTGACCGACAAAACTTTCTCGGTTGGGTTCGATGGGTTTCCTGATAGGGTAAAACGGTAATTTCCTCAGCCCACCTGCCATGACCGCCGACTGGTTCTACCCCTTCCCACCGCTCTACCCAGGCACCTTACTGAAGCGCTACAAGCGGTTTTTTGCCGACATTGAGCTGGATACCGGCGAAGTCATCACCGCCCACTGCCCCAATACCGGCCCAATGACCGGCGTGTGCCACATTGGCGGGCGAGTGCAGGTTTCCTACGCGCCCAGCCCCAAGCGCAAACTCGCTTACACCTGGGAACTAGCTCAGGTAAATGACACGGTGCCCACCTGGGCTGGCGCAAACACAGCTCTGCCGAATCGGGTGATGAAGTCCCTACTGGCAGCGCGGTTGATTCCTGAACTGGGAGACTACACACTCATTCAACCAGAGGTGCGCTACGGCAGCGATGGCAAAAGCCGGATTGATTTTGTGGTAGCTGGAGAGCCCGATCAGCCACCCACCTATATCGAAATTAAAAACACCACCTGGGCCAAGGGTACTCTGGCCCTGTTTCCCGATACGGTGACAACGCGGGGGCAAAAACATCTAAAAGAGCTGATGGGGCTGCTACCCCAGGCCAGGGCGGTGATGGTGTACTTCATCAACCGGGGCGACTGCACCCACTTTGCCCCAGGGGATACCGCTGACCCGGTTTATGGAGAGCTATTTCGGCAGGCGATCGCCGCTGGGGTGGAGGTTTTACCCTGCCGGTTTGAGGTCACACCGCTGGGTGTTCGTTACTTAGGCCTGGCCCCGCTCTACCTTAATGAAGAGGCCGTAACAGTGGACTTAACCTAAGCTCATTACCATAGCTAACAGCATGGTAAACCTGATTGAGGGATAGGCCCATGAAAGGACTACGCGGCAAAACAGCCTTGGTAACCGGAGCCACCTCTGGGATTGGCCAGGCCATTGCCCTACGGTTGGCCGAAGAGGGCTGCAATGTCGCCATTAACTACCGCAGCCAGCCCGATGCGGCAGAAGCTACTCGTCAGGAAATGATGGAGCGTGCCTGCGGCGACATTGAACGCTGCCAGGTCAAAGCGTTACTAGTTAAGGGTGATGTCTCCCAAGAAGAAGACGTGGTCGCGATGGTCAACCAGGTGATTGAAACCTTTGGCCATCTGGATATTTTGATTAATAACGCTGGCATTCAAACCGAAAGCCCGGCCCACGATATTGACCTCGACAGCTTTGACCAGGTGATTGCGGTGAATTTACGCGGGGCCTTTCTCTGCGCCCGCGAAACGATCAAACACCTGTTGGCGCAAAACCGCCCTGGCAGTATCGTCAACATTCTAGCGTGCACGAAATTATTCCACGACCCCAGTACCTCAGCTACTCGGTCAGCAAAGGTGGCCTGGGCAACTTAACCAAAACTTTGGCCCTAGAATACGCCGCCCGAAACATTCGGATCAACGCCATTGCCCCTGGCGCTACCATCACCCCTATCAACGAAGCCTGGACAGAAGACCCGGAGAAAAAAGCCGAGGTAGAAAGCCACATCCCCATGGGCCGAGCCGGTACCGCCGAGGAAATGGCCGCCGCCGTAGCGTTTTTAGTTTCCGATGAAGCCACCTACATCACCGGCCAAACCCTCTACGTCGACTGCGGTTACTCGATCGTGGGGATGCTCGACAAGCTGGAGATGTAATCATTTGGACTGCGGCAGCTTGCTGCCGCTTTCTCGATGCGTCAGCAGGTGGCGAAGAACAGGCGCGTGTAGCCCGAACCTTCCTCTATCTCCTGGTCCCCTCCTTCCACCTTGCACAGCTCGAGGGGGTCCATGGAAAAGGTGGGAGTGGCGGCAGAGAGGGCAGATGGTGATGTTGACGAGTTGGGTACGTTCACAAAACGTCCGTGAACCTTCAACTCCTGCAAACATGGCAAATGATTAAAATCGCAAATGATTAAAATCACTGGCAATGAAAAATAAATAAATAAATTTTCGTTTAATTCGGGAAAGCGGAAATGAAACATGATAAAAGCCTACAAGAATAGTATAGACATTTTTGTCCTCCAATTTTTGTCCTCCAAAAAACAGTTCAACGGTTCAAAGTTGATAAGGGGATAGAACCCTAGTCTTAGTATTAGTTATTTTTATTTAATATTATTTTTCTATGAACAATGAATAAGGTGAAAATAGACGTACCATAGCGGGAAACGGAGAAGCCAACGCGTATCCATCGGAGGCCGTTCCAGCCACGGGTGATTGGAAAAACGGGAGTCCATTGGCATAGAGCAGATTAGCGGACAGAGATGATGCGTCTTACATACACAGTAAAAAAAACATACCGTTACATATTATCTTTCTGCCTTGAACGTTTAAACGGCAAGTGACATTTTGGCAATTGGCATTTTACATGAAATTATAC
>JAAUUR010000272.1 GCA_012031045.1 Leptolyngbyaceae cyanobacterium SM2_5_2 | reverse complement strand
CGCGCCCGCGAACGCGCCAACCGTAGAGCCTCACAAACCGGCGCGTTAGGCTGTTCAAAGCCGTAACTAACACAACCGCCGCAAAAATAAGCAACACAAATTGCCGAAATCGCCACAGGATGAATAGGGCTATGCCCAGAAGGGTGAGATGAATCCAGTCGGTTAGCTTCATCTGCGGGTTACCTTGGTCTATGAACTAGAACACTGGCTAATCAACGCTGTAGAACAGGTTCATTTTTCCTAACCAGCCAGCCTGGCCTGATATGCTGAAAGTTTACTACACGGGTTCTGGTGTCATGGTGCCTTCTCATTCGGCCTCAATTCGCAATCAGCAGCACCCGATGATTCAGACGTTAGCCAACCGCATTGAAGCGGTCTGGCAGGCTGACCTGGCCCTATCCCCATACCAACTGCCCGACGATTTGGGGTATGTAGAGGGTCGCCTGGAGGGAGAACGGCTGATCATCGAAAATCAGTGCTACCAAACGCCTGAGTTTCGCAAGCTGCATCTTGAATTAGCTCGTGTGGGCAATAGCCTAGACATTTTGCACTGTGTTATGTTTCCGCGCCCAGACTATGCTCTGCCCATGTTTGGCTGCGACTTAGTGGGTGGACGGGGGCAAATCAGTGCCGCAATTGTAGATTTATCCCCCGTGGCGGAGGTTCTACCCTCTGGCTACGAGCTTTCGATGGCGGCGCTCCCGCGTCCGACCTTCAGCCAGGAACGCGACCTGCCCGCCTGGGGAACGATTTTTTCGTCCCATTGTCGGTTCATTCGTCCGGCTAACCCAGCGGAGGAAACCGCCTTTGTGCAACTGATTGTGGATTACCTCACTATCCATTGCCAGCAGGCCCAGCAGACCCAGCCCAGCCCAGATGCCACCGAGAGCATCCTGGCTGGTCAGCAGCGCTATTGCACCCAGCAGCAGCAAAATGACAAAACTCGCCGAGTGCTGGAAAAAGCCTTTGGCGAAAGTTGGGCCGAGCGTTATATGAAGACTGTGCTATTTGACCTGCCTCAGCTTGCATAGTTGCAGCCCTTGAATACAATAAAGAATCTGTCGTCAATGTTCTGTTAGCTATCTTGCCTCACTGCCAACCCTGACTCCAGACACTATCATGGCCGTAAGTTTCCCCTCATCTCCAGATCTCGATCAGCGGCCAAGCGCTAGCCTGGAGCCGCCGATGTCCTTCAGTCCACCCCGTACCGGTCGGTTGATTGTGTTTACTGGCCCTAGCGGCGTGGGTAAGGGCACTCTGCTGCGGGCGCTGCGCGATCGCTATCCGGCCCTCCAGCTTTCGATTTCAGCCACCACTCGGGCACCCAGACCGGGAGAAGTCCATGGTAGAGACTACTACTTTGTCAGCCGTGAGCAGTTTCAGGCCATGGTTGAGCGCAACGAGTTGCTAGAGTGGGCCGAGTTTGCAGGCAACTACTACGGCACTCCCAAAGCCGCTGTGCTGCAGCAAATTGAAGCTGGGAACTGGCTGATTTTAGAAATCGAGCTGGAGGGAGCCCGGCAAATTCGGGCTAGTTTTCCCCATGCCCTGCAACTGTTTGTGCTGCCCCCCTCCCTCACCGAGCTAGAACACCGCATCCGCCAGCGCGGCAAAGACAGCGACGAGGCGATCGAAAAGCGCCTGGAGCGGGCTCGGGTCGAAATCGAAGCGGCCCCAGAGTTTGATATTCAAATCATCAATGATGACCTGGAGACTGCACTGCAACAGCTAGAACAGTCAATTTTCGACCAATAGCAGCAATAACAACTGGGTGCTGGCGAGTTTAGACACAAGCCGTTCAGTTGGTTGGTGCTTTTCCGCCGGTGTCCTCAGGGGCGGCAGGAGGTAAGCCGTCTAACACCACCAGAGACTCAATCACTTGTTTGACTAGCGGTGCTGCCACCGTAGACCCGTAGGCATTGTCGCCCTGGGGCTCATCAATTACGGCCATCACCACGTAGCGGGGCGCATCCACGGGCAAAATACCCACAAAGCTGGTGATGCGGCCTGAGCCATAACCTCCAGATGGGTTGGCCTTTTGAGCGGTGCCAGTTTTGCCACCAATCCGGTAGCCGGCCACCTGGGCTGGTTCGCCAGTGCCGTCTTCCACTACAGCTTCCAGCATAGCCATGAGGGCCTGGCTGGTTTTCTCCGAAAACACCTGGGGTGGGGTTGAGCGCCGGGGCTGCCACAGCAGCGTGCCATCCTCAGCTATCAGGCCGCTAACCACATGGGGAGTAACCAACTGGCCCCCGTTGGCAACAGCCGCCTGGAGCTGCATCATTTTAATTGGAGTGAGGGAAAGCCCCTGGCCAAAGGCTGTAGTCGCGGGCTCTACCTTACTGCGAATAAATTGCTCTCGCTCTTTGATCTGCCCAGGTGCTTCGTTGGGGAGGTCAGACCCAGAGGTCTCGTCAAGGCCCAGGGTTTGCAACCAGGCAAAGTAGTCCTGGGGCGGTAACTTTTGCATAATGCGGATCATCCCCACATTGCTGGAGTACTTCAGCACGTCGGTAATTGAAATGGGGCCGCGTCCGCCTGCCGTGGCAAAGTCGCTATTTTTAATCAACCACTTCCCAAACTGAATTTGCCCGCTGTCATTTACGAGTTCGTCTGGGCTAAGCACACCGCTTTCTAGGGCAATGGCAATGTTGATGGGTTTAAAGGTCGAGCCTGGCTCGTACAAATCACTGATGGCCCAGTTGCGAAAGGCGCTAACATCGGCCTGGTAGTACTGGTTAGGGTCGTAGGTGGGTAGCGTGGCCAGGGCCAGCATTTCACCCGTGTCAACATCCATCACCATGACCGTGCCTCGCTTGGCCCCGTGACGGCTGATCACGGACTCCAACTGCTGCTGAACTACCCGCTGCAAGCGACCATCCAGTGTCAGCTTTAGGCTTGCCTTAGCCTTCTGGAAATGAACCATGGCCAGGGCCGGATCAGCCTGCTCAGGGGGCGATAATAGCAACTGTTCCTGCTGAGCAATCTCTAAGCCCGCTTGAGCCTCACCCTCTAGATTGACAAACCCCACAATCGGAGCAAACAATCCCTGTTGAGGGTAAAAGCGCTGCTGCTGAGGCAGAAGCTCCAGTCCATCTCGGCGGAGCTGGCGAATGCGGCTAGCAACCTCGGCGGACAGGCCATCCACGACTCGAATGCCGGTGGACTGGCGATGGAACTGGCTTAATAACTCTGCCTCTGGGATCTCTAGAATTGGGCTAAGGGCAGCGGCTATTTGCTCAGGCGGCTGCTTAAACAGCTGGGGATGGCCATAGAGGGTATACACTAGGCGGTCTACCGCTAGCACGTTGCCCTGGCGATCCACAATGGGGTAGCGCAGCGGCTGGGGCGGATTGACTAGCGGGCGCTGCTGTTCGGCCAGTTGACTCAGGTTATCTCCCTGCACCAGTTGCAGCCAAACTAACCGCCCGGCCAGGGCGATCAGAGCCACCATCAGCAAAGACCAGACCAAGACCAGGCGACGACCGGTATTGGTAATGGTGGGGCTACCCCGATGAAAGCGACGCCGACGACGATGACGGGTAGCGGCTGACGACACAGAACTAGCCATGGGCGAAGGAGCGAAAGGAAGAAAACAATAGGTGTAGGTTGTGTGGTTTAGCTGAACCTGGATTGGCAAACTACTAAGCCAGATGAATCTCTGAACCAGGTTAACAGGCAGTGGTTAGTAGCCCATCGGCGAGGAAGGGTAGCCTAACCACCGCCAGGGAGGCACTACGGCGCTGGGGGCAGCCCCTGGGCGGGCTGGAGCTGGCTTAAGAAAGATCACCTGGTCAGGTTTTGGGGCTTGCAGGCCACTAGCTGAGTCTTCAGCCTGTTGGGCCATGTGGCTGGTTAAAACGGCAGTGGCGGTGGCTAACTGCTGCTCATTGCGCTGGAGCTCGCTTAATCGCTGGGTGGCTTGGTTAAGCTGTCGATCCACATAGACCGAGGCTCCATAACCAACCAACGTTAGACCCACCAAAGCCGTCGCCAATACAGAAGAAACCAGATGTACCTGCCCCAGCACTACCATCAGGCGGCTGGGCGCAGCGGAGACAGGTAAGGAGCTAGGCCGGGCTGGTTCAGCTTGGGGCCGGGAAGGGCGGGAGAAGGCTGGGTTTTGAGTACGCTGACCTGCTCCTAGGTGTTGAGCAGGAAGCGGACGGGGAACGTAGGATTTGAGCGCCGCAGACATAACCAACCCACACCACACATAGAACTGTGGTTAGGATACTGCATTCTTGAAAAACTGTGCCATAATCCCGAAAAACTAGGCCTTAAACCATCTTTAAGCCGCCCGCCTAGAATTGCCTAAGCCTTTAAGGCTAGCCTGGCCGCCAACCCAGGTTCAGGAGCAGCCAAGGCCTATAGCTTGGTGCCGCATTGAGCACAGAAATTACTGGTCGGCAAATTTTCGTGGCCACAGCTAACGCAGTGCAAGGCTTCAGAGTCGCTGGGGCCTTTTACCTCCGGCAGGCCAATCATCTGGTGGTTGCTTTTACCGGGAGCCACCATTGGATAGCAATTTTCATCTCGCCGCACCTGCACATCCATGAGCACGGGGCCATCGTAGGCCAGCATCGTCGCGATCGCTGCGCTTAGTTGGTCACGCTCCCGCACTACCATGCCCTTAATACCGTAGGCCTGGGCCAGCAGATCAAAGTCGGGCATCCCCACTTCCATATTAGAAGATGAGTAGCGCTCGCCATGAAACGCCTGCTGCCACTGCCGCACCATGCCCTGCCAGCCGTTGTTGATAATCACAGTCTTCACCGGAATACCGTACTGAGCCAGGGTGCCGAGTTCCTGCAGGTTCATCTGGAAGCTAGCATCACCGCTGATGCAGATCACTGTATCGTTGGGCAGGGCTACCTGCACGCCCATCGCGGCGGGCATGCCAAAGCCCATCGTGCCCAGACCAGCACTAGATACCCATTGGCGTGGCCCGTTCTTAAGAAACTGAGCGGCCCACATCTGGTGCTGGCCCACATCGGTCGTGTAGTAGGCGTGGGGAGCCTGCCGTCCCAGTTCGGTAATCACTTCCTGGGGAGACAAAACATCGTCATAGATGGGCACTACCAGCGGGTAGTTGTGTCGCCAGCGATCAATACGTTCCCGCCAGAGTAGGGTTTGGTTGGGGGGTGGCAGTTGGTTTTCGTCCTCCAGGCGAGCCAGCAGGCTGATCAGCACCTGTTTAACGTCGCCCACAATGGGCACCTGGGGCGTTCGGTTTTTGCCTACCTCGGCTGGGTCAATGTCGATGTGGATGACCTGAGCCCGTGACGCAAACTCGTCGAGCTTGCCGGTCACTCGGTCATCAAACCGTGCCCCTACCGCCATCAACAGATCACACTCGCTGACGGCAAAGTTGGCATAGGCGGTGCCATGCATCCCCAACATCCCCAGGCCCAGAGGATGGTGCTCATCAAAGGCACCCTTACCCATCAGGGTAGTGGTCACGGGAATTTTGAAATACTCCGCCAGTCGAGCGATTTCGGTATGGGCACCGGCGGTAATGGCCCCACCGCCAACGTAGAGCAAGGGCCGCTCACTCTGGCGCAGCAAACGAATGGCGTGGTTAATCTGGCGGGGGTTGCCCTTGATGGTGGGCTTGTAGCCGGGCAGATTAACCTGCCCTGGCTCGACTGGCACATAGTCAAATTCTTCCAGCCCCACATCCTTAGGAATGTCAACCAACACCGGCCCAGGTCTCCCGGTTTGGGCGATGTAGAAGGCCTCAGCAATAATTTGAGCAATTTGCTCCGGCGATCTCGCCACATAGGAATGCTTGACGATGGGCAGGGTAATCCCGAAAATATCGGTTTCCTGGAAAGCATCGCTGCCAATGGCGTGGCTTGGTACTTGCCCTGTAATCACCACCATCGGAATAGAGTCCATCTGAGCGGTGGCAATGCCAGTTACCAGGTTAGTAGCCCCTGGCCCAGAGGTGCCAAAGCAAACCCCGACTTGCCCCGTAGCCCGAGCATAGCCGTCCGCAGCGTGAGCGGCTCCTTGCTCGTGCCGCACCAGGATGTGGGTGACATCTCCCGCCGCCTCAGCCCGGTATAGCTCATCGTAAATTGGCAAAATAGCCCCACCAGGATAGCCAAAAATATGCTTAACCCCGTGGCGCTTCAGGCTATCAATGAGGGCAAAGGCCCCAGAAGCACGACGGACAAGAACATCGCTTTGGGTGGAAACAGGAGTGGTCATGGCAGCGGTGAGTCGGGGGATAGGGTTAAGCAATTCTGGCGCGAATACAGGAAAACTGGTTACATCAGTAACAGATTAATTCCACAATTTTAGCAGCAGAGGCTTAGCTCTTCGCCAGATCCTGCATAGGATCTTTAGGTAGCGCTGGTTAGATAAATCTCTGCGGTCATGGGCTCATGAAACCTGCGGATCTGCCTATCTGGTGATTCATCGGGTTGGCGGATGGTCAGGAGTCAGGAGTCAGGGGCCAGGAGTCAGGTAATAGCGTGACCAGCCACAGAGAAACTCCGCCGCCGTTAAGGATTGGGATAACTGAGGCGGCCCAGCGGTGGGTCGGGCTGCCGTCTGGCCCAGTTGCTGACCGGTCACAACCTGAGGACTTTGCCACAGACGCTGGTGAGTCACGGCCGGGGTAGCCAGAAACCCTACCCCTTGAGATCCCAGGTAGCGAGTAGCCCGATACGTTACATAATCGTGACTGAGCCGATGCAGCGGAGCGGAACCATCCCAGGGTACTCCCCAGCCGTCTACCCAAAAGAGCGCCCGCACCGGAGCCCGGTATCGTAGCCAGTAATGGGCTAAGGATGCAGTTCCCACACAACCGGCACTAAAAGCCCAGATAATCAACTCTGGCCAGCCTCTCGATGTCTCGGTAAGCGCCAGATCCGATGAACAAGCTTGTTCTAGGGCTTGCCGTAGTGCCTGACCCGACAGAGGGGCGACTGACGCGGCGGCATCAACGGTCACCACGGGAATCTGACTGAGCAACGAATCCATTGCCACGATGGTGAGCATCTGGGCTGTGTAACTGGAGGGATGAAACCCGCCGCTTATAACCAGCGCCACCTCAGCCATACTGCCCCACCATTTAGACCTTACAACCAAATGTAATACCCAGGGAGATTATCACTAAATAGCCCATTAAATTCTGGGTAGTCCTAAAGATGTAAGGATGGAAGGGATAAGCGTTCCAGCAGAAAACCCATGTCTGATTGCCAGCCCACCTGCCCTGATTGCCTGTCAAGTCGTGTCGTCAAAAACGGCAAAATCCATAAC
>JAAUUR010000005.1 GCA_012031045.1 Leptolyngbyaceae cyanobacterium SM2_5_2 | reverse complement strand
CATGAAGAGCTGGTGGCGAGAATTGCTGACCTGCAAGATATTTTGGCGCGGCGAGAGCGGGTTCTAGAAATTATTATCACTGAACTGGGTGAACTCAAGGCCAAACATGATGATCCCCGCCGCACCGTCATTGAAATGGACGATGGCGAACTCACCGATATCTCCCTAATCGCCAATGAGCAGGTGGTGATTTTAGTGACCGACCAGGGCTACATCAAGCGGATGCCGGTAGCCACCTTTGAAGCCCAAAGCCGCGCCACGCGGGGCAAATCAGGCACAAAAATGAAGGAAGACGATGGCGTTCAGCACTTCATTACCTGCTATACCCACGATTATCTGCTGTTCATTAGCGATCGCGGGGTCGCCTATTCTCTGCGGGCTTACCAGGTGCCAGAGGGGTCGCGCGCCGCGCGCGGCATTCCCATCGTGCAGATGCTGCCCATTCCCATCGAAGAAGCGATTACCTCGGTGCTAGCCGTGCGCGAGTTCACCGATGAAGATTATCTAGTCATGCTGACTCGCGGCGGCTACATCAAAAAAACGGCGCTGTCGGCCTTTAGCAACATTCGCACCAACGGCCTGATCGCCATTTCCCTGGAAGATGGGGATCATCTCCGCTGGGTGCGGCTGGCCCGCTCTACGGACAGCATTCTGATTGGCTCCCGTCGGGGCATGACTATTCACTTCAAGGCCGATGATGACCAACTGCGTCCCCTAGGGCGGCTACGCGGGGGGTAAAGCCATGGCTTTGCGGGATGGCGACGAGCTGATTAGTATGGACATTCTGCCCAGCCAGGTGGTAGAAGCGGTGGTGAAGGCCACGGAAAGCGAGACTGACAGCGACGATGAGGATGATACCGTCACCAATGGCCATGACAGCGGCCCCTGGGTGCTGGTGATTACGGCTTCTGGTCTGGGTAAGCGGGTGCCAGTGTCTAAGTTCCGGCTGCAAAATCGGGCCGGTATGGGGCTGATGGCCATCAAGTTCCGCAAAGAAGACGACACGCTGACGGCGCTGCGGGTGGTGAGCGATGGCGATGAGCTCATGCTGGTGACCAACCGAGGCATCATCATTCGCCAGCGGGTCAACGATATTTCCATTCAGTCGCGCCCGGCCACCGGGGTACGGCTACAAAAACTGGATGGCGATGACGCGATCGCCGCCGTTGCGGTTGTACCCCCCGCCCTGCAAGCAGAACCGCTGGATGATACGGCGGGCACACCCGAAGGCGCGGCTGAAGCAATGCCTACCGAGATGACCGAAGCATCCGCTGAGGCTGTGACTGAGGAAGAGTAAACCTGAGTGGAACCTATGCCCCTTGTAAATCTGGTTAAAATTCCCGTTCAAACCATTGATTTGTCCCCAGGCAGTCACCTACTGATTGAGGATGTCACCTGGGAGCAGTACGAGGCACTGCTGGAAGATTTGGGCGAGGATCGACATATGCCGCGCATCAACTACTGTAACGGCACCTTAGAACTGATGGCCCCGCTACCCGCCCACGAACGCCCCCACCGCATCATTGCTTACATTGTGACCGCTATTTTGGATGCCCAAGATAGAGCCTGGGAGGATTTTGGTGCCACCACCTTCAAAAAGCCAAAAAGAGCTGGATTAGAACCAGATACCTGCTTCTACATTCAAAATGCAGAGCGGGCTAGGGCGTTAATGCGCATGGATATGGCCTCAGACCCACCCCCAGATTTAGCGATTGAAGCGGATGTAACGTCTAAAACTACGCTCGATGCCTATGCAACCCTAAAAGTCCCTGAAGTTTGGATCTACGACAACGGCAAACTTGCCATTTATCTCCTCGATAACGGCGACTATCGGCGTTCTACCGAAAGTGCCGTTTTCCCCTATCTCCCCGTGACTGAATTGATCCCCAAACTACTAGCCCAGGCTTTTGCCACGGGTACCAGCACGATGCTGCGTAGCCTGAGGCAACAGTTGCAGGCGGGCGAGCTAGATTGGTAGACAGCCTAGGGTTGGGGCGATTTATCTCCGGGGAGGCCTGGCCAAGGCCGCATGCTTCAGCCGTAGGGCTATGCGGGTAAAATCTCCACAGGCCTGAAGCTAAGATGGAGCTAATTCATCTGGTCGTAGCTATGACCCAATCTATTCTCAGAATGCCTGCTACGGCAGGGTTTACATCCGACCAGTTTTACGATTTGTGTCGGGCAAATCCAGATTGGAAGCTAGAGCGAACCGCCTATGGAGATCTTGTCGTTATGGCCCCAACCGGTGGCGAAACTGGGGCACGCAACGCCAATCTACTGATTCGCCTTGGCATTTGGAATGAACAATCTCAGCTAGGCATTGTGTTTGACTCGTCCACGGGGTTTCACTTGCCCAATGGGGCTGATCGCTCACCGGATGTGGCTTGGGTAAGACGAGAGCGTTGGAACGCCCTAACCACTCAGCAGCGGGAGACATTTCCTCCCCTTACGCCCGATTTTGTGATGGAGCTAATGTCGCCCAGCGATAATCTGGCCGAGGCCCAGGCCAAAATGCAGGAATATGTGGAGAATGACATGCAGCTCGGATGGTTGTTTAACCGGGTTGCTAAGCAGGTTGAAGTTTATCGCCCGGCCCAGCCGACGGAAGTTTTGCAGCAGCCATCCCAGCTTTTGGGCAGCCCCGTCTTGCCCGGTTTTATCCTCAGCCTAGATGGGTTTTGGTAAATCAGCAGCCTAGATGGGTTTTGGTAAATCAGCCTGGAGAAATGCCTCACAGACAAGAAGCCAGCGCCAGGGGAACCTGGTTGCGATCGGTCAAAATTTCGTAGCCCGTTTCGCTGACCAGCACCGTGTGCTCAAACTGAGCGGAGATGGAGCGATCCACCGTCACCACCGTCCACTGATCCTTGAGGGTGCGGGTTTGCTTGGAGCCCGCATTGAGAATCGGTTCGATGGCCAGGGTCATGCCGGGCCTGAGTTTAACGTTGGGCAACTGGCGGGTGCGAAAGTTAAACACTGAGGGAGCTTCATGCAGGTTGCGCCCCACCCCGTGGCCCGTAAAATCCTCCACCACGCTGAAGCCGTAGCTGGCTACGCAGTCTTCGATCGCTCCGGCAATATCCAGCAGGGTGTTGCCGGGTTTGACCTGGCTAATGCCCGCGTAAAGGGCGGCTTCAGCGGCGGTCATGAGCTGTTTGGCCTTGGTGGAGATATCTCCCACGGCGATAGTGATGCACGAGTCACCGTGGAAGCCGTTGTAGTAAGCGCCAGTATCCACCTTCAGCAGGTCGCCCCGCCGAATGGTATGGCGCTTGCGGGGGATACCATGCACCACTTCATCGTTAATGCAGGCGCAAATTGAGGCCGGAAAGCCGTGATAGCCCTTAAAACTGGGCGTGGCCCCCATGTCCCGGATGCGCTTTTCAGCATAGGCATCCAGGTCAGCGGTAGACATCCCCGGCTGAACCATTGCCTCAATTTCCTTGAGCACGGTGGCCACAATCCGGGCGGCCTGCCGCATAATCTCCAGCTCAGCTTCGGTTTTTAGCTCTACCCCCTGCACCCGACGGTGGCGTTTAGGTAGAGTTGGCGCATCTGTACGCCCCGGAATAAGCTTCGCCAGAAAGTTCATAGGTTCACTGCTACTGAGAATACTGACCTTATCCTTAAGGCCCTTATCTAGTGTAATAGCTCGCTTTCAAGATTCAACGTTTACCTGTGGGTTGTCGCAAACTGTACCCTGGGCCGTTTTCAAATTACCCAGCAGGTTGGCCACAATCACGCACTGTTGGGTGCTGGGGCTGGCCCCATTCACTTTGACATTGACAACAAAGGGGAGCGAAGCTCCCTGGGGTAGCCCCTGGTAGTCAAAGACGATTTCACCCTCGGTGATTTCCACGTTGCCAGGGTTTCTACTGTCACTGCCCAGGGCTTGGGGCAACCCACCGACAGTAACCGTCGGCGTACCACCTGGATTAGAAAACTTTAGCGTTACTGCCTGGCGTTTTTGAATAGCATCTTGTTGAGCGCTTTTAATGGCACTTGAGAGGTCGCTGCGCACGGCACCAACCCGTTGACGGTTGAGGTAGCTCAGCCAACTGGGGGCCGCAATGCCCGCCAAAATTGCGGCGATAATCACAACCACTAACACCTCAACTAAGGTGAAGCCAGCCTGAGTACGAGTAGGAGCATCGAAGCGTTTCATGGTTGTTTGGGGTAAGGAGTGGAGGTCTTGCACTAGTCGTCGGTGGTTCCAGGTGGTTGTCTATCCAACACACCGCGAACCAGGATTTCAGATTCTAGGGTGGGTAGACGACCGGCCTCGCTGTTGGCTGTAATCAAACCAGGCCGACCTGCGGTAGCATTGCCTTGAAGAAATACTCGGATGGTTCGGTTATCTGAGTTGGCTGCTGTATTGCTGATGCATACATGAAAGCCACTGGGATTAGGCGGTTCCTGGATGTAACCGGCGGGGCAAGTTACACTGTCCTCCGCAGAGCCGTCAAAGTTGACATAGTCGGTTAGCACAGCAATATTCGGCTCCGTTGTCCCGACATTATCCGGCGCACAGTCACTATCTGGGCGAGTCCAATTGGCAAAACCCCCGCAACCTGTGGGATCTGAATAGCCTGTGCGCTGAGTTAGGGCAGCAATATCATTAGTACTGTACTTGGGTAATTCGTAACGAATAATTCTAGACGGGCCACCCCATAGATCCTCTTCTGCGTTCGCCTGTTGCAAGTAAACGACCAAGGTGTAATAGCTCTGGCGGAGTTTCAAGGTGTTGCATTCATTCCGCTTATCTTGATTGGTGAACTCATCCTCGCAATCTTCAATATCCCAGAAGTCATTCTCTGCTTCCACTGGGTCTAGCCGCCAAAAGGCCAGAATTGGAACAGCATCGGTAGGGATGCCATCGAGTTGCTCTAGCAAAGTGGCCGTTCCGTCTACTATGGCTCCAGGGGTGGAGTAAACAAACACCGCTTCACGGGCATCGCGGGTGATGTAATCAATAGCTCGCTGCATATCTTGCTGGGTTTGGCCGAGCACTTCCTCACGGCGGTTAACCTGCATCAGTTCTACCACCAGATACAACAGGCTGCCTAAAATCAATGACCCCACCACTAGGGCCACCAGCAGCTCAATCAGGGTAAAACCCCGCTGCGTAGCTTTACGGGCCTTAAGTAATAGGCAAACCAGGCTAAGTTGGGAGGGTTTTATAGCCATGAGGTAGATGCTCAACAACAGTTACATGAGGAATTTGCAGCGCTCGCACCAAGCGAGCCATTGAGAACAGAATTAGGCTAGGGAGTACAGCCTAATGGGGTCGAAGCGGTGCTGCCTGTTGTTGATCCCGTAAACTGAATCAAATCACAGAGGGAATCACCGTCATTGTTAACTGATACCGCCACAGTTGTGTACAGGGCAGCTAATGGGCGGCTAGAGCGCTGCCCCTCGCCCCCTGTTACCCCCAGAGAAATCGGGTCGGTCGGGAGATTGCCGCTGCTGCCCGACTCAACGGCGGATTGATCGTACACCCGCACTCCCATAGCAAAGGCGACCGGCTCATCATCGCGCTCCAGCCCCTCGGTGCGGTAAAGTTGCACGGCAAAGTCGTGACCATTCAGGGGTATGGAAAAGGTTTCAGTGGTGTCGGCCAGAGCATCACGAGCGACCGAGGTTTTAGCCTCTGGCCCTGGCTGCGTTTGTACCTCATTATCTTTGATCCCAGTGGCTACGGGTACAAAACTCGTGCCAGGTGTGGAATTAACCAGATCGAGAGTATTTTGTTCAGCCAGCAGGCGCACCTGGTCAATTTGGCTTTGGGCGAGTTGCAGGGCTTGTTCGGCCTTTTGGCTCTGCACCCGCGTAGCCACCGAAATCACCAGGGCCGGAGTAATGGCACTGGCCACCAGGGCCACCATGATGATGGCCACCAGACATTCGATCAGGGTAAGACCCTGGCTATTGGGAGCCAATGCCCGCAGGCTAGCCAATCCATTTCGTGTCATTAGCCCTTGGTCTCCATAGTGTAGACGCGGTTTAATCATGGCCTAGGCAGGGCAAATACCCTCAAGGATGAGATTGCCATCGTTATCCCGCGCACAGCGCAGGTTCACAATATAGGGGTCATCAGCGGGGATTTCCCGATAGTACTCGCTGCGGGGAGAACCGATGGTGACAAACCGGCGGGCCGCTGGGGCAGGCGGCACATAGAGCAGTCCCACATCATAACCCCAGCGCCGGTTGGGGGCCTCGTAATAGCCAATCGGCTCAGCTGCAACCGGGCTAGCGCCGTCTTCCCAAGCGTCTTGCTCGTAGGGGCCAGTGGCTGTAGTTGAAAAGTTGAGCTGGATAAACGACCCAGCAATGTGCAGGTCTGTCGCTTCCCAATACTCAATAAACCGGGGGTAGTTGTGCAGACCGCCATAGCCTTGTTGAGGGCGTTTGGGCACAATGCCGCTAACGAACACCGCATTCACAAAGGTTTGCTCTGCGGTTTGTACGTTTTGACGGCGCGGCGCATCTCCACTGGCAAAGTTTACCCAGCCAGAGCCAGTCGCACTGCTGTAGGCAGGGTCACTGTAGAAGGGGGTATTGCCAGCGGTAAGGTAGTAGGTGCCATTGCGGTCTATATAAACTGGGGAATTGGCCGTAACTGCCCCAGTTTGATCTAGCTGATAGCGTAATACGCTGTCTGGGGTCAACGGCGTAGCTAGAATCGGGCGGTTTTGGTTCATGTAGGAGGTGGTTGTGGCATTGCCACCTACAGCCGCAGGCTGCTCTCTCAAAAAGCCATCTTCCACAGCCCCATCCAGGAATCCGCGGGAGAGGATGTAAATTGCATCGGATAGGATTTCCACCGGTCGCCAGTGGTCTTTGTCGAGGTTGGCAAAGTTGTCGGTGTTAAGTGCGTGCGATTGTTGTAGAAGTTAGCACCAAAGGCGGTATTCACCGGCTTGTTCCACAGGGTTTCGACAAACTCTTCAACAATCGTGCTGGTGGTGCCATCGGTAGAGTGCACGTTAAAGTTGCCCATGATGTAGACCGGGTTATCGGTCACCAGGGTCATACCCACTTTACGGGCAAAACTGGGGCCGCTGAAGTCGGCGGGGTCGCCGCTGGCGGTACGCAGCCTAAAGCCGTGGGTACGCCGCTCTGGGTCAGCGATAAAGTCTACGGGTTTAAGGCTAATCAGTTGATCCGTCAACGGCGGGTCTTGTTGGAGGCTGCCCGGTCTTACCCGCATTCGGCAAGCCGTCTCAGTTTCAATTCTGTACTGCCGGGCTCCTATACCGCCGCCAAGACCGGCACAGTTTAGAGCAGAAGCATTTCTAGGCCGTACAATTTCATCTTCCCGCACGGCATCTTCCCGGAAAGCAAAGAAGACGCCCTCAGCCTGATTTTCTAAATCAGCGGGTAGCCAAAAGTCGGCATCGGTAACGCCACCTCCAACCTTTTCTGTGGTCAGGGCATCCATATCAATGTCAAGAACGCGGTTGTTCAGTTGTTCTCGCCCGTCGAATATGCCTTTATCGAGGAAGGGGACTCGAATAGGAGCGGTGCCAGCATTGATGATAAAGGCGTGGGTGAGGTTATCGACGTTACTAGTGTCTAATGCGGCAACACCGGATGGAGAAGAGGCTGGTAACACCCAATTTGCTGGGGTTGAAGGGCTAGGCGTGGCCGCAATATCCCCTACCCCTTCAATGGGGTCAGTGCCGACTACCTTAAAGGTAACCGTCGTAGGATTCACTGCGTTGACGTAGGAGTCAGCAATGTATTCTTCCAGGTCAGGCTGGGCATTGGCTCCAGAGCCTTTTAGGTCGTGGTCAACCACCGGAAAGAGATAGAAGAGGGAGGGATATTTTGCCGCTGCAGCCCCTAGAGTGTTCTGGCTACAGGCCACTAGGGACAGAGCAACTTGTTCTTCTTTAAAGGGAGTTGATGGCGAAATGACATCAGCAAATAAATCCGGATCGCACTGGGATTTGAGCACAAAACTCTCAGTCGCTAGAACGGTACCAGTATCTGGATCTGTTTTAGTGAACGCCAGGGATTCAGTTAACTGGGTAGCCGCATCCCAGACCACAACATCTTTGCCTGAAAGCGCGGCCAACTTAACAGTGGCTCCACCCGGACTAAAGCCTAATTCTCGATCTCGCACAGTATTTAGACCCGTGGCAATTTGGCCAGCAAAGGCTTCAATATCGTCTAACTGAGTTTCGGTGGCGTTGGTGGTTTCATCCAGCACAACGCGCCAATCGGCCAGGGTGAAGTCGGCAAAATATTCACCAACATCACACAGCTTTTGGAAACCGGCGGGGTCAGATGGCGTACAGCCAGGCACAATGGGGCCAGAACTATCTGGAAGCAGCGCAGCGCCATCGACAAGATCATTCCAGGTAGCTTGTTGTAGTTCTGCAGGAAGCTTGCTGAACAAAGCGGCTATTTTGCCATCGGGGATGCCGTCACCGTTTTCGTCATCATTGCCTGTTTCCAGATAATCAATGATTCTAAACATGCCCTGGCGTAGCTCGGTGGCAATGGTTCGAAAATCTGGATTCTCGGAAGCTAATCCTGTACGAACTTGGTCATATTCAGATTGCAAGTTGTAGGCCAGCATACTCAGGGTGCAAGCGGCACTATGCAAGGTGGCTTTGTCGGCAAAGCTCAGGGCATCATAGCGATCTTTAATGCTACTTGGGCCACCGGAGGCATCTAAATATTCTGCAAAGATGCGCCGTAGGGGGGAGAAATCGCCCCACATGCTGAGGTATGGGGCAGGGTGAACCTGAGGTAGTGTGTCGTCTGAGGCATCTTGTACTGGCTTAAAGGAGGGCGCTCCACCGGCAGGGTCGCCTGCAAAGTAGGCAAGGTTTCTGAGAGCGTTACCTAGAGGTTGCCCGACGGCCAGTTCCTGGCCAAACTTACCTTCTGTGTCGAAGGTGACAGGAAACTGAAACTCCCAACCGTTAGTTCCCTGGCCGTTTAAGAAATCAACCTTAAGGCTGCCATCAGCGTTGTTGCCAAAGGTGCGGCTATTAACAATGCTCTGGCGAGTGCCGGGGTGAGCCGTTAGCGCTACGCAGGCGGCAGGAAATTCCCCATTGTTGGTAATTCCATTTCCGCCCTGATAGTGATAGAGAACCATACCCTGCACTGCGGCCAGATTATCTTGCAGTGAGCGGCGTTGCAGGTACTCATGATGGCCGCCGAACCGAGCTTGGGTGGTGTTATTGGTGGGCTTAGTTTCAGCCGGATAGAGCGGATCGCCATCGAGAGGTAAACCCGTGGGAACAGTGTTCCAGCCCTGGTTATTGCCCAGTTCTAGGCGCTGACCTACGATAAGGCGTAGACCGCTTCTAATCGCCTGGCGCTCCCAATAGCCATCGAGGCCGGTAGCTGGGTTAATGAGTTGGTCTAGACCTGTGATTTTATCTCCCAGCGTTAACCCTTTGGCTACATTTTCTGGGCTAGTAAGGTCAAAGGCAGAGGTCTCTTTGTAGCGAGGCTTTGGTCCCCAGCGGTCATCGGCCCGGTAAAAGTCGTCTACGAAGGGGCGAGCGGTGGGGTCGTTGATGGTGCGGCCAACGTCTTCGTTGGCAAAAATAGTGGTGGGCCAAGCGGCTCGGCGGCTCCAATTATCACCTCTAACGTGCTTGGTTTTGTCTTGAGTAAAGAGGGTTAGTGCATCCACCGAGATATCGGAGGGCCGACCACCGGTCACAGAGTGATTGGCATTGGTTAGCCGCACATCAGCCACCGCGAGCCTTGGGGCTCTATCCAATCCATTAAAAACGTGAATCAGGGGACTTTCGCCATTTGGAAAGTTATCAGTCCTCATCACGCCTTTAACGACCTGCCCTGAAAACCATCTTCTGTTGTACCCAAGGTAATCTCCGACGATTCTCGGCTGTACACGCAAGAGTTGTGGGAACTCACCATGTGCAACTGCACCGTATCACGGTTGATTAACAGGTTACTATCGGTATGCATGGCCCCGTTCCAGTTAAACGCTCGACCTGGAAAAATCTCCAGGTCGTAGCGGAACCAGGCTCCCCATTTGTTGCCCGCGCGGCTTCACGGGATTGCTGAAATTCTAGGGTTTCAAAGGTTTGGCCAACATCATCACCGTTGGCTACAAAGGCATTGACTTGAAAGTTCTTTTGCAGAGTGCCGCTGCTAGCATCCACAATTTGCCAGCCCCCTTCTGACAATGCCCCTTTACATTTGGGTGCAGCTTCGGTGGTGGCTAGCGGGCCAGTGCGGGTAACTAAAGCCTCCGCTTTTTCTTTCCTAGTGGGCTCGGCTACATCAACACTGCCAGTATCGGCAACGTAGGGACGGGGTAAAAAGTTTTCTCCTGTGCCTGGTTCGTCAGCCTCGGTCTCATCAACAGCATCATCCACCAGGATGGAATAAACAATGGTTTGCCCTTCGGAGGGAAACGCCCAGGCGTTATCTAGCAAGCCATCGTTATTAATGTCTACACGGGTTTCATCAGCCAGGGTGTAGGGGTCTTCGGTTTCAGCATCAAACCCGCCTTGCAGAATAGAAACGCGCCCAGTGTAGCCCGCAAAGTTTTTATCACTCAGCCGGGTAGACATCAAATCGTAAAGGATGTCGCTGGCGGGTAGGCCGCTGGGAAAGCGAGGATCTTGGCGGAAGAGAAACTCAATTTTGGCCTTGGCCCGGTCGATAGCGGGGGTGGCGGCGTTGACGATTATCTGCTGCTCGCGCTGGGCAATGTTTTGCTCACTGCGGGTAAAGGCCCGATAGGTCAGGGCCGTGGCGGTAAGGACGACCATCAGCGTCAGCAGTACCGTAGTGGGCAGCACAAAGCCTGCCCTGGCCATGCGTCGGGGTCGATTGCTCAGCAGTACCAGCCGTAGCAGGTCGCTCACGAACCGCTTTAGCGCCACTTGAGGAAGCCGCCAGATTTGCCTAAGGAGATGATGAAGATGCATGGTTCCTAAACCGATTCGCCAAACAACAAAACCAGAAACCCAGCTAAACCAGGGGGACTCTGGAAGAGCCTGACTTGACAGGAATAACAATGACCTGAAGATACGAACAACCGATGATTTTGGAGATGATCGCCTTTGGAGGCAGTTACAACATCACGGCTTAACCGGGTTGAACGTGGACTTCAGGGAGTGCGTGCGTGTGCTCTGGAGGTAAGGGGGCAGCCCTACCCGTGTCAACCGGGGCAATACTCAGTAGAACCCTAGTTTACAAATAAAATACCCAGATATTGTAGCGGAGCGATCAGGGCTTGCGGATGCTCGCTCCTCAAAATCATTGCCTGGGCTACATAGTGCCTGATCTGCTTGGGGTTTTGGAGCTGCTGCCCCTGCCAGCAAAGGTATGATCGAGCACCCTTTCTACGCAGGCTACCAGGCTGTGGCCTGGGTTTAAACACCTGGCCCAGTGTGGCCTTTATTGAAATTTTCTATCCTTGGGCAAGGTTTCTCAATTGAGCTAAGGCAACTTCTAGGAAGTCCCCAATGGTGGGCCGTGCCCACCCGACGATCCCTGGCCTGCACCCTGGTGTTTCATCTTAATGGAAACTTCACAAAGTGGGCTGGGTAGTTCTGCGGGGGTAGTGGTGTTTATTCAAGTCACCTTTAGAAAACTTTTGCTGCCCGCCTGGGCCTTCTAGGCTTAGGTGCCTATGGGTGGTACACGCCTACGCGGATGGCGTGGTAGAGTGCATAGCTGTTGGTTAGCCCTGGATGCGCTTGGCCCATGCAGCAATTTAGTATGTCTCCGCGAGAGCTAGTCGCTAGCCTGTGGCGAAATTGGGAATTAACCAAGGCCTTGACCCAGCGGGATGTGGTGGGGCGCTACAAGGGCTCTAGCTTGGGGCTGCTGTGGTCTTTCTTCAACCCGTTGTTTATGTTGGCGGTATATACCTTTGTGTTTAGCGTGGTGTTTCAGGCCCGCTGGGGCCAGGGGAGCGACTCAAAGGGAGAATTTGCCCTGGTGCTGTTTGCCGGGCTGATTGTGTTTAACTTTTTTGCTGAATGCGTCAACCGCGCTCCTGGGTTGATTTTGAATAATATTAACTACGTCAAAAAAGTCGTATTTCCCCTGGAAATTTTGCCGTGGATGCTGATTGGCTCGGCCCTGTTTCACGGTTTGGTGAGTTTGGTCGTGTGGCTACTGTTTTACCTGCTGCTGTATGGCCTACCACCCGCCACGGCCTGCTGCTGCCCCTGGTGACGCTGCCCCTGGTTTTGCTCACCGTCGGGTTAACCTGGTTTTAACGGCCCTGGGGGTTTACATTCGCGATATCGCCCAGGCGGTGACGCTACTTACCACGGTGCTGATGTTTCTATCGCCCATTTTTTATCCGGCTTCGGCCCTGCCAGAAAACCTACAACCGCTGCTGCTGCTGAACCCGCTCACTCCGGCCCTGGGCCAGGTGCGGGATGTGCTGATCTGGGGAAAGGTTCCTAATTGGCAGGAATGGCTGCTTTACCTGGTAGCCTGCGCGCTGGTGGCCTGGCTGGGGTTCGCCTGGTTTCAAAAACCCGTAAGGGGTTTGCGGATGTTTTATAACCTTACAGCTGTCCCTTAACTTTAACCTGCTGATAAAGGGTCTCCATCGCTTCAATAAAAGAATTGTCTCGATGCCAAAAGGCTGGAAAATCTCCCTGTTTTTTGACCGGAATGCCCGAAACTGGAACCTGAGGTATGGGCTCCATCGTTTGAGGCAAGCGCTTGGCACCATGCCAAAACTGGCGCAGGTTATCACAGGTTTCGGAACCGATGGTTTTGAGGGGGGCGTAGTAGGACTCTATAGGCAGAGGTGCTTGCGTTTGAAGCTGCAACTCTGCCGATAGGGCTTGTCCCAAAGGCGATTTAGCCAGCTCTTTCATCAGGTTATCTTTAGACAGCCCTCGCAACTCAAAGAGCAGGAAGGGATTTTGATCTAACTCGGCAGCCACTAGATAATAGACCCCGGCAATATGTTTGCAGGGGTTACCCCAGTCGGGGCAGGAGCAGGTGGATTTGAAATCTTTGCGGCTACCGGGCAGCAGGTTGAGGTTGAGCTGCTTGAAAGTCTCTTCGATATTGTCAGGAATTTCGTTGAGCAGCAGCCGGGAAATTAGACTGGCTTTGGAGGCAACCAGGGCAATGGCGGCAGACCACTGGGCCGCACTGATGGGCTGAAACTCAAGGGTGGTGGTGTAGAGAGGTTCTTCGTATACCCCAAAGTAGGGATTTACCGACCCGCGCACCTGGGCAGATACAACACCATCTTTGATGCCGAAGCTTTTGACCTTGTTGCCCTTGGCGTAGGATCGTCCCCGACTCGAGACGCCCGGAGTCGGTCAGGTTTCCATCGCTTCGATAAACCTTTGCCCCCACCAGGTGCGGCTAAATTGACTCATAATGCACTCCGTTTGAAAAGGATCCCATTCCCTGCCGCCACCATCGATTCACAGTCCGCAGGAGCTGAATGTGAGGTTCGTCAGGGATAACTGGCAAAACCTCGGCGGGTTGGCCCTGGTGGAGGGTGGTAATTACCCGATTAGCGGCCTCTAGCCCAGTTACGTAGGCTTTTTCTTGAGACCAGGAGCCATGACGGTTGACAATCCAATCTCCTGCCATAAACAGATTGTCAAAGCTAGTGGTGGCAGGCAGCAGGTAGCGGTAACTGCCGGGGGCAAAGTGGGTGACGCCCTGGGGAATGCGCACTACGCTGTAATCCACAACCTGGGCCTGGCCAAAGGCTGGGATACAGCCCGCTAGATCTTGCTGCACCTGCTTGAGTACCTGGGTGTCATCCAGGGGCAATAGTTGATTGGCGTGGTAATAGTCGGCCTCCACCACCGTGCCGGGTTCGTCGCGATACTCATCGTGGAGGGTGTTGAGGTCAAAGAACGTCCAGCCGGTGGTGGGGTGAAAGCCAAAGCAGGCGTTGGAAGGCCGAGGGATGGGGATTTTACGATCTAGCCAGAGGCGGGTCGCCAGCACGTCAATAGCACCCAGGTTGCAGATGTCACGGAACTCCTGGCGATCGTGCAGCATCGCCGACTGCTCCACAATTTTCTTGAGGCCACTAATGCCCACCGCAAACACCACCGCATCGGCCTCAAACACCGCATCGCCGCAGACCACGGCAGTGATGCGGTTATGCTCAACCTGCACATCGGTTACCCGGTGGTTGGCCAAAATTTTACCCCCAGCCCGCTCGATGGCCTCCGTCCAGGGGCGAAAAATCTGCGCGCCCACCGTGCCCCGGCACCAGCGCACGTCAAAATCAGGCTGGTGGGCCAGGATAAAGTAGTACAGCATCCCCAGGGCGGCGGCGGCAGAGCACTGCTCCCCTGGGGCAAACAGGCCCACCAGCAGCATTGGCTCAAAGGACTCGTGGTACAACCGGGCCGATACACCATACTGACGAAAGAGCTCGCGGGCCGTGATCCGGTCGTAGCGTTGCCAGGCTTGGTCAGAATTGTCGAAGTCAATCAACGCCTGGAGCAAGGGCAGGGCAGAAAGCCGCTCCAGCAGCGGCAGGCGCTTGAAGTCGGTATACAGAAAAGTGCCCAGCGGCGTCGGCAGGTAGGGCTGGGCCTGAAACAGGGGCGATTCAACCTCCAAACCCTGGGGGGAATACTGGGCCGAGCGCGTCCACTCGGTAAAGGGTTGCAGCCCCAGCCGGTCGGTCAGGGCAAAAATGTTGCGGTAGGGGTACCAAAACCCGTGAATCCCGGCTTCCACGGCCCGTCCCTGGGCGGTTTGCCAGCCCGCTACCAGGCCACCGGGGTAGGCTCCGGCTTCTAGCAAAGTTACCCCGTAGCCCTGGCGGGCCAGGTGATAGCCGCTCCTAACCCGGCCCAGCCCGCCCCTACCACTACCACCCGCCGTCCAAAACTCTCCACGTTGCCCCCATGGCTGACTAAAATGCATCGAAAATATAATTATCGGCGCAAGTCTGCGCTTTAGCCTGGTCAGATGGGTTGCGCACTGTCCAGGCTACCAGGGGTAGGTTGAAGGCACATTTAGCCAGCGTAGTAGATAGCTTGGGCAGGGCTCGCAGGTCGTAGGCAATGAAATGGGGCTGGCTGGCCCAGTTAAACAGCAGGTTGCTGTGGGCCATAGAAAAATGCCAGGGCACAGGCGCTCCACTAAAATCGCTGGAGAGCTGCCCCCGCAACATTTCTGGAGCATGGCGCTTAAACCACTGGAGCGAGAGCGGATTGAACGACTGCACCGCAAACTCACCGCCATAGGTGATCAGGGTTTTCAGCAGGGATTTCTCTAGCTGGCCAACCCGCCCCTCGTTTTTGATCTCGACTAGCACAGGCACCCGACCGTCGATAAAGGCCAGCGCCTGATCCAGGGAGGGAATGGTCTGCTCCGTGTCGTACAGGCGAAACTGCTTTAGGGTATGCACGCTCTGATCTGCAATGGCACCCAATTTACCCGTCAGCCGAGCCAGGGTTTTGTCATGGAAAACAGCCAGGTGGCCATCGGCTAATAGCTGAATGTCTAGCTCAATGGGGTGGCCATGGGCGATCGCGTGTTCAAACGCCAACAGCGAATTTTCCGGCACCTCTCTGCCCCGGTGGAAGCCCCGATGGGCAATAGGTCGGGTCAAAATCCATTCCATGGGTTGCGATTTTAGACCAGATGGTTCATCTATGGGTTAAGGAAGATAAACAAATTCCCTGGGCAACCCTTAACCTGCACAGTTCATCGCTGATTCGATGACTTAAACCGTCCTAGCTTAAAGCCGCGCCGCTGCCAATGCTTAGTTTTGCGGGTGGTAACCCGCCGCCGCCACATCCGAAAGCTAGAGGGTTTCATCGTACTGCGCATGAGCGCAATTACCTGGGGTTCCGTGAGCCCAAACTGGGCTTCAATGGCCTCAAAGGGAGTGCGGTCCTCCCAGGCCATTTCAATGACGCGATTTATCGTATCAAGGTCAAGGTCGGGCCGTGTCATTGGCATAAGTAAAGGCTATGAGTATAGTCGTCGGGCTCAGCCCAGGCTAGTGGGGCCTAGCGGGCATAGATGCAGCCGATAATCTGGCTAGATGTTCGTTATCGCAATAGCTCGAACAACCCATCTTCAATGTCGTAGCCGAGCATCTGGGTCATAAATTTAAGTTTGGTGGTGCTGGTCATACCTCGCTGCTGGAGCCAGTCAGCAATGACAAAAATCTTTTCCATCACAAAAATTTCCAGCGCTTCGGGATTGTAGCGAATCCCGTCCGTGGGGCTGAACTGATGGGGCACCAGCATAGCGGTGTAGCGGCCTAGTTCCCCAGCTTCCCAGTCCAACACCAGCGGCAACCAGGGGTAGCGGCAATCTAGGCGAATGAACCAGAGCCGCACCTCTGGCAGTTCTGAAAGCTCCCTGGGGTCGGTAGGGTCGCGGCTGATGTCGATAGCAAACCGCAGAGCCCCGGCTTCGGTCAGCAATTTGCCATCGGCCAGAGTCGGCTCAATCACCGTTAGGGCCGGGGTCAAGTCTAACGCTTGGAGTTGGGCATCACTCAGAGTAATGGTTTGAGCCATAGGAGAAGGAAGCTTGGGTGGCAAACTTAACAGCTTCTATTGTGGCAGAGGTGTGGCAGAGGCGCTGGGCATGCCATGATGGGTAACGGTTCAAATGCTGGCAGAGTTTGGCTGCATGTCTACGTCTTCCCTTCGTGTGTGTATTACCCTGGGTACCCGCCCCGAGGCCATTAAGCTGGCCCCAGTAATTCAGGCCTTTCAGCAAGATCCCACTATCGATACCCAGGTAGTGCTAACCGGGCAGCATCGGGAAATGGTGGATCAGGTGATGGCGCTGTTTGCCCTCAAGGCCGATGCCGACCTGGCCATTATGCAGCCGCAACAAACCCTTACCGACATCACCTGCCGCAGTCTGCAGGGGCTAGAAGCTCACTTTCAGACCCTGCAACCCGATTTGGTGATTGTTCAGGGCGACACCACTACCGCCTTTGCCGCCGCCCTGGCGGCGTTTTACCAAAAAATTCCGGTGGGCCACGTGGAGGCGGGCCTGCGCACCGACAATATCTACAGCCCCTACCCCGAAGAGGCCAATCGACGGCTGATTTCCCAACTCACCACCCTGCACTTTGCACCGACTACCACCGCCGTAGACCACCTGAAGCAGTCCAGTGTGGTGGGAGCCATCCACCACACTGGCAACACTGTTATTGATGCCCTGCTCACCGTAGCCAGCCAGCAGCCCGACTGTTCAATTCCCGGCTTAGATTGGGATCGTCATCGGGTTTTACTAGCTACCGTGCACCGCCGCGAGAACTGGGGCCAGCCCCTAGAAGACATTGCGGCTGGCTTCCTGGCTATCCTGGAGGCCCAACCCGACACCGCCCTGCTGCTGCCGCTGCACCGCAACCCCTAGTACGGGATCCTTTGACGGCTCGGCTGGGATCTCATCCCCGTGTGTTTTTAACGGAACCGCTGGACTACCGTAGTCTGGTGGGGGCCATGCAGCGCTGCTACCTGCTACTCACTGACTCTGGCGGCCTCCAGGAAGAAGCTCCTGGCCTGGGCAAGCCTGTGCTAGTCCTGCGCGACACCACCGAACGCCCAGAGGCCATTGCGGCTGGCACGGCCCGGCTAATTGGCACCCACCGCGAGGCTATCTATCACCATGCTCTGGAGCTACTCACCGATGCCACGGCCTATGAAGCTATGGCCAAAGCCGTCAACCCCTTTGGGGATGGCCGCGCCTCAGAACGAATTGTGGCAATTGTTAAAGCCCACCGCGATCGCCCCCACTCGGACTCGGTAGCCTAAATAGCGCTCCCACCCTGGCTCCTACCACCCTCCACCGCCCAACCGACTAAGGCTCGTGACCATCCTCCAATCCTAAGGCCAGCGGTTGGGTGGAGTGTCGGGTGCGGGCTGTAACATGCCAGACCCGGCTCCCGCACAAATGGTTGTAGAAAGCGGCCATGCCAATGACCACCTTGAACCAAAAATAGACCGGCGACAGCAGGCAATACAGCAGGCCGTGGCGACGCGAATAGTTGGAGTCGAGAGGGCGTAACCCCATGGCCAGCGCTACCTGCAATACCGTGCTAATGATGAGCAGGCCCATCATTAGCAGGTTTAAATTTTCAAATTTCAAGTCTCGATAAAAAAGGCTGATGTGAGTGCTCAACACCATCGGCACGACCTGCCACACCAGCGGGTAAAAACACTGGCTAAACAGCAGCATGAGCAGCCAGTAAGTTTTTTGCACCGAATCAAGGTAAGGACATCGCCAGACCCGCTCGATGTAAATGCCAGCCACCTCCAGCCAGCCCTGGCTCCAGCGCTGCCGCTGCAACCACAGACCCCTCAAACTGGTGGGGGCCAGTTCCGTTGTCACAATGGTGGGGTCATGCACCAGGCGATAGCCTCTCAACAGCCCTCGCACCGTAGCATCAATGTCTTCGGTCAGGCGGTTGGGGTAAAGCCCAAATTACGGATTGCCTCGGTGCGCCAGTAGCCGTTAGAGCCCCCAAACAGGGCGGTATCGGCCAATATCGATCGCCCATAATGGCTGATGCCGTAGATGCATTCGAACTCTACCGCAATGAGTTGGGTCATCCAGTTGTCAGCCGCATTGCGAATAATGTTACGGCCCTGAACGCCGTCATACTGGCTCCGGTTCAGCCATTCCCAGGCCAGGCTTAAACAGTCAGGGGTAGGGTGATGATCAGCATCAAAAATGCAGGTCATCTCTCCGCGCACGTGGCGCAGGGCCGCATTCAGATTTTCTGCCTTAGAACGGCTTTGAGACACCGGCAACAGTACCAGTGCCGAGTGCTGGTGGGCCAACTGGTAAAGCCGGGCTTCAACCGGCAGTTGAGCGGGCGTGTTGTAGGCTAAAATCACCTCCCAGCCAGTGCTGGGCATATCTACCTGGGTTAGCCAATGGAGCAATGTCTCTTCAATAATATCCTGCTCATTGGGCAGGTACGCCACAACAATCACCGAAACAAAGGGAATAGGCGCAGTCTCCGTGAGCGTAGCAACCCCCGGTTGAGGTAGACCCGCCGGATATTTCCAGGGTATAAACCAGCGCTGGAGAATTCCTCGCTGGTTACCAGGCCGCCCTAAGCAGTGGCGAAAAAAGACGGCGGCCGTCTCTGCATTAATCACAGTCAGCCCGATTACCGCTACCCCTAGGAGCGCTAGCTTTAGCCAAACTAACGTGTGTCCCTGCCTGAGCCAGACAATGTAGAGGCCCATTGGCACCCACAACAGCCATAGACTTAGCCAAAATAACCGTCTGGCTCCGGCCAGAACAGGCTCAGCAAACAGCGCCAAGCTTGACTTCATAGACGTTGCTTTACTCCTCTGATTTGGTTTTGCCCATCCTGGGCCGAGACCATCTCAACCGTTAGGCGTTAGGAGGGTATAGGCCAGTACTGTTTCGGATATTCATGTTAGCGCCTTAGGGTCGGTCTTAGACGATAAGTGCCAACCTATTATTCGCATAGATAGATAGGGGCTATAAGTGGTGTCTACTATAAATGGTATCTATGGGTTGACATTTTAGGCAAAAGGCTATAGTCAGGAGCTTAAGCAAGGTTTCATACCTCCAGAGAATTAACCCATCCTAACTAGATGAAGAGGCTTTTTCCCACGCTTCAATTTCTTAGCCTAGATAGCTCAAAAATAGGTTTGATCTGGCACGGCAGGCTATTCATAGCAGATTTCATGCGGGCAAAGCACATCACGGTGATCCCCCCGCTCCCCTTAATAAGTGGGTACAAGAGTAGGGCTCAAACGGACAAAAACTAGGAGGATTTAGGACTCAGCCAATGTGTATCTGACTAAATCGGGAACCGTTATGGGGTAAGCTGCGTGCGCATGAAGTACGTTATGGTGATTCCCTCTGCCCTCTTAATAAAACCCTTAATAAAGGGAGTGCAAGAGTAGGACTCAAACAGCCAGCAACTGGGGGGGGGTAAAAACTAAACTAATGTTTACCTGACTAAATTGTCAACCGCCATAAATCAGGAAATCATCCCTTAAATTTAGCCATTTTTGATCAATTCTTGCAAGGGCTGTAAAACATTTTTCAATTCTTTAAATAGTCCTCCAATAGATAAAATTAAATTAATGATTCTCCTGACTTCGTCCTAATTAAGCGACTTGATGACAGGCTCCAACGCGCTCGAAGCGAGTCAGGTACGTGGATAACCCTACAATCCTGGATTCTCGTAGACAGGCTGTACTTCACCCGGCAAGGAAATGCCGTAAACGGGCAAAAGTTGGGGGTTGAGGCACGGAATTGCCTACTTTTCGTTAACCGACCTCGTGTTGTCAGGAATCCGTCAGCTACCCTGTGGAGTACAGGTTGGACACCTAGCCCATACTCCAGGTGCGTTATGAAACAGCTTCCTTTCATGATTCAGAAATTCGTTTTTGAGCAAGAAAGCCTCGCCACCATTGTGGATATGGGCGAAACCAAAGGCACTGAGGGCAAGATCCCAGGCTATTTTGTGATGAGCAGCGCTCCCCCCAACATTGAGGAAGCCGAAGAATCTAGCCAGGCCATTCAGCAACAGGCGACCCAGGGCATTGCCGAAATTGCCGACCATTTACACCGCATGATCACCACCACGGCGGATGGCTCGGCAGAGCTAGTCATCACAATTCATGGCTACAATACCAGCCGCAGCGGTGTCGAAGCCTGGTACAAAAATATCTTTAAGTACATTAACCGCCACGATGCCGCCATTAGCGCTTGCCCCAACCGGGTGTTCATTGGCTATCGCTGGCCCTCCGAAAACGTAGATCCCAGTAAGGTCTGGCAAGCACTGTCTGCCCTGCCCCCCTTGCCCCGCGACTTGTTGATGACCGGGGGAATCTGCGCCCTGGTGCTGCTGATCTTGCAATTTATTGCTTTTGGTCAGACGGGTTGGGGCTTCTTGATTAGCCTGGTGCTGGTGCTGTTGGTAGGGCTGGGGGTGATGATGCTGGCCCTAGTGGTACTGCGGCTGGTGGTCTATTTCCGCGACAGCTATCGGGCCGACAACTTTGGCGTGCTGGATCTAGTCGAGCTGCTCCGCCAGATAGACAACGCCCTGGTGGAACGCACCGCCGATCAGTTATTTCCTAATACGGCTAGTGAAGAGCAGCATCAAGAAGCCGTAGCCAAAACCCGAGGCTACTGGCAGCAGCGATCAGGCAACAAGATCAAGCTCAGTTTCATTGGCCACAGTATGGGGGGCTTTGTTGTGACCAATGTCATCCGCATTCTGTCGGATGTGTTTGACAGCAGCTCCGTTCACAAGCGCCCGGATGCCGATATTGGCGATGTCTTTCGCCTGGAACGCCTGATTCTGGCTTCTCCCGATATTCCAGTGTTGACTATTATTTCCAACCGGGCCAATTTCCTGGCCTCGTCGCTACGGCGATTTTCTGAATCCTACCTGTTCTGTAGCGAGGGCGATATTGCCTTACGTATTGCCTCCACCGCCGCTAACTACATTGCCTTTCCGAGCCGCACCCAGGCACGGGGTTATCGGTTAGGCAATGTGGCCTTGCAAAACAAAGCCAGCAGTGAAGATGACTATGGCCTGATTAACCTGAAAGTGCTGGATAAGGAATTTCCCGAATCCCTGCCCATTGGCGAGGCTATTGCTCGCTCCACCGAAAACGTCATGGACAATCTGTTCTTGACCTACCAGCGCTCTCAAAAACGTGGAGCTGTAACCCTGGCTGATTTATTCAAGGTACAGGCCGATGGCGACAGCACCCGCGCCACCGTAGCGGACTTTTTCACCTACTTCGACTGCACCGATTACGTTGACATAAAATATGACCCCAACAAAAATACCTGCTCTGTAAAACCCACCGGCATTCTGACTCGCGCCAAGGGCAAAGCCATACTCAAGCCGTGGGACTATTTTGTGCTCACCCTCGACTATGCTAGGGGTAAGCGCGATGTGCACGGCGGCTACTTTGAGGGGCAGTATAGCCAGCGGTTGCTCTATCGTCTCGCATTCTTGGGTTTTGGAGGCTACCTAGCCAGCCTTGACGCTGAGGCCCACGTCGCCCTGAGCAAACTGCACTTAGAGTGCCAAACCAAGCAAATTCAGGGTTATCTCTCTCCCTTTCGCTACCGGGTAAACGTCCAGGGTGGTAGCTTAGATGGCGCTAAGATTGAACTATTGGAGGCCATTCAAGCCAACCAGTAAGCCATGGGAAGCCCACGATGGCAAGTCGCCCCGATTTTCCTGGCATGCCCCCCTCAGCCCATCAAGGGAGAGCCGCTGGTTCAACCATTGGCTCTCCCTTGATGGGCAAGGCAAGTAACCGCTAGGGCGTTTTAACCTCCTGCCCTTGGGCTTGTTCGGCGGGGAGGGTAGGATCTATCCCGCAGGCTTCGTACAATCGTTCAAGGCCAAACCGTCTGACGCTATCTTTTTCGCCCTTAACCGGCTGAAGTTCCCCGTTTTCTTGCAGCAGGTCACAGAAAACCTGCAAATTGGCTGTATCAGCATCTTCTTTAAGCCGTTGCAGTTCGCTGTCAGCCTGCCGGTACTTAACCGTCATGCCAAAAAACAGCAGCATTGAGATGAAAAACAGCAGCCAGGGAATCAATCTTAGGCTCCACTCACGATTCAATTGTGAGGGATCAGCCACTTTGTTATAGGTTTGCGCCCCATTATGAACAACGGTCTCAGGATTCGTAATCGTCGCATTGGGTGACGAGCCACTATTGCTAATCATGGTAGATCTCCTGATGATGTAAACATTGGGTGAACACGGGATGGATGAATAATTTGGACTAGCTCGAAAGCGGTTCCACAAACCAGGTGTTGCCTTTGCGGCGCAGCACTCGCACCGGCGTGCCGGCGGGCACCACCACGTTTTTCTCGCACAGCCCAAACCAGTAGGTGGCCATGTACTTAATGCGTCCTGGTCGCCGAGGGGTAATCTCAACATTGACAACCGCCGTCGCCGCTTGAAGGCTGGGCGACAACTGAGCTTCGTGTTTAAGCCAGCCCCATAGGGACTCAATGCTGTCGGAGGGTATGTTCATGACTCTGCCATAGGTAGGGGTACATATCGGCTCCTGACTGACTGACCTGGCTGGAATGCTCAAGCCAGGAGGGAGTAGACACATCCGTTGAGCATCTGCTATGCTGCGCGACAGCAGGTAACCGTGGTTCCATAAGAAAGCCCCCACGGCATCAAGACCGCCCGCATGATGTCGTGACCGCAGGAACGTTACAAAAATTTACACCTTGTCGGATGCCGCTGAATGGGTAAGTGCAGCAACCCTACTCAATTTCTCCCCTAGGCTGGCTGGAAAAAATCCGCTACACTGCATCACACATGAGTTCGGCCCTAAGCCAATGGTTTGAAACACTGGAAGTTTCTCTCAAAAGCCGGGTTTCTGGGCACTCAATATGGAACGGCGAGGCCGGGTCGTAGAATAACGACAGCGGCGAATGCTCAAGCCAGAATTGAGTTGACTCTTTGGTGTTAAGGAAGATATGAGTCAGATATTCCTGATTCGTATTTTCCTGATTCACGGATGAAGGAAGGCGTACTGAGCCATCGTCACTTTTCCCTGTAGAACAATGAGCTGGGGCTACCCCTGTAGAGCAACTAGTTTGGCTGAAATGGTCAACAGGTGTTTCCTCAACTGTCTGGAGTTGTTCAAAATAACCTGAATAATGTGTTACCACACCCATCAAGGCAGGATAGGCTACTTCCCTGATAAATCTTGGCTGCTGGTTTAATGCTCGCCGGTTAGCCAATCTCCGAGTTTCTTTTTCTAGCACTACCTCTGAAACTATCAAGCTTTTTCCTTGAGTTTGAAATTCCAGATATTCCTGTAATGTTTTGGGATAACCAGATTCAACCTCAAGAGGTTTACTCCAAGGGCCATGACAATACTTAAAAATCCCAATTATGTAGTCATCCTCGATCAAGAAAAAGCTGTTTAGATGAGACTGAAAACGATGTTTTACAGACCTCTTTTTCTGCAACTGAGAGCCTACATTATGCTGAATAGCCCATTGTAAACCCTGATAGGTAAACCTCAGACAGCGCTCTACGGTTACAATCTGATCAGGCTTAAGAAAGGTATCTAGCCTATGCGTAGAATGCCAATGTTCAGGAAAAATTACACCATCGCTCGATGTCAGCATGAGCCGACGCACCTCACACCAATCTATAACCATTAGCCAGCACTACTAAGAGGAACCCAACTGTCTGGTAAAACGAATGTAATCGGCGTGTGCTCCTGCAAGGTATCGGTTAATACAAAACCAGACCAAGACAGACCTATATTCTAGCCCTACCCCATCATTATTCCTAGCCTAGGTAAGATAAGTTTAGAACACCTCCCGATCTCGATAGAACTTGTTGCCCCCCTGTCAGGCTGACCATAACTTGAAAAGGATTCGGTTGTTGGTATCGATGAATAACAAAATATTGTGAAAATAGCTAGAGTCTTTAAGGAGAGTAGTAAGATCCCTATCTATACGGGTGTATGAGTTTGAATTAATCAGGGGCACATGGCATCTAACGGCAATCCTAGATATCTAAAGCTAAGACCAACCTATTGCAATGTTTTTTTAGACGCAGCGAGGAGAGAATTTCCAGAAGGGCATCATGCAGGTCTGAGTAATGCCATCATGCGCAGCTCAGAAACGTCTATCAGCAAAGCTACCGTGGCTCGCATTCTGTCAGGCAATCGAGGCGAATTTGATAAGGTTCGAGCCATTTGCGAATATTATGAGAGCCTTATTGAGGCAGAACTTTGGCTAGATGCCTGTGAGCCCTACGAGGGTACCTCTTTCGGGCAATCCCCTAATACTATTGACCATCTGGTTGATGCCATTAGGCGGCGAGTCAGGTTTTCCTTTGAAAATGTTGACCCGGCTAGCGATCGCGACCAAAGCTCCTGGGTTCGCAACAATTTCGTTGAGTTGGATATGGTAGAAGTGGAAAAACTCCCTTCAGAATATCCAGCTTTAGACCGAGAAGTTCTGAAAAATTCTCAACAAGTGGTTGAGGATGAGTTCGATCGTATCGGCCTCCGGCTGTTGGGTGGGCTGCGCACTAACGGCACAGAAATTCTCAAAAAATACCACAGAATTTCAGTGTATGGAGAACCGGATCCGGCAAAAGTAGCTACGTTCAATCCATTGCGTTAAGGTGCCGTGATGGCGAAATTTTAAGAGACTACGTACCTATTTTCGTGGAAATTCGGCACTACTGCGCCTCGGTAGGCGTGGCTACCCTGCGCACTTTTATCGAAGACATCTTTAGCGATTGGGATGTCAGCCCTCAAGACATGGAGGATGTTTTTAGCACCGGAAAAGCCTTATTTTTATTCGACGGTTTGGATGAAACACCTGACGCAAAACGACAGACCATCCAATTCATGATTCAAGAGATTCTGTCAGATTATCCAGAGTGTCGGTTTATCTGCACCTCTCGGCTAGGCGCGTTATTTCCCCTTAGGGGGGTGCAAAAAGCTGTTATTTCTCCATTTTACTCAAATCGGCAAATCCCTGAATTCGTGCATCGCTGGTTTGCTTACTATGGCAATAAACCAGCCAGCGGAACAGCCATGCTAGAAAAGCTTTACTCGGCCCAATATAAGGGCATCCGCGAACTAGCTAGGCGCCCTGTCCTGCTTAATTTGCTATGCCTAACCTACGACCATAATGGCGATTTTCCAACCCAGAGGGTAGGGGTTTTTGCCAGTGGCTTATCGGCGCTAGCCAGGCAGTCTCAACCGGAAACCAACTCAACGATTGCCAATTTACCCTATTTCAGAGAGCGCGACATTAAAAATATTCTAGCTCGCATTGCCAGCTACTATTTTATCCACCTGAAAGAGCAAATTTTATTTGCGGTGCGAGATGTAGAACGAATCATTCAGGATTACTACAACGAAGTGCATAGTATCAATCCTGATGCGGTAGATGGCAACGTTATCCTAAGAGATATCGAGCAATTTAACGGCTTGTTGGTGAGGTGGGGAGAAATGTATTGTTCCTTCTCCCACCTGACCTACCAAGAATACTTTACAGCGGAACATCTGGTTAGAACTAACCGCTTTATGGATATCTTCCAGTATTTGTCTGATAGACGCTGGAGTTTTGTAATTGAGTTGGTGTCTGAATTAATTCCGCCGCAGCTCTCATGGGATTTTTTTCTGGGCTTCAAGAAAACCATCGATAGCTATGTCAATGGTGACATGAAACTAGTAGGATTCCTTAAAAAGATTGATCGCACAGCCACCTTTGTTTCTTACCCTAACCAGAATGAGCGACCTCACATTCAAGTGCTGATCAGGGCGTGGTATTTTGCTTCCGCCCTTGAGCCGCCTGAAAGCGTCACCACAATCAACACGCCAACCCAACGGTTTGACCTGCCGGATCTAAGTCTTGCTCCTAGCCTGGTTGAAAATGATATCTTACGTGGCCATAAAGAAATTTATCGAGCCTACCATTACTGTACTATGGCAGAGCAACCTACTAAATTTGAACGGACTATTCAGCGGCTGCAAGAGTTTTTCCAACTGATGGGAGACATTCAAAAGCGAGAAGTGGTAGACGGCTGGCTTCATTTGGTTAGGGAACAGCAAGCCAAATACGAGAATAATGATGATTGGTGGGAGGCTCAGCGGCACCGCTGGCAAGATAGAATTGCTCAATTGCTCAGTACCCTAGGGCTTCCCTATATTCACGGCTTAAATCAAGAGCAAATTAAATGCCTGCAAACTTACTACCGAATCACAAAATTGCTGTCTATCTGTATTAACCGATCTAACCTATCGATAGACGGGTTTGACGAGATGGTCGATGCCATGCTGAGAATTACGCATCCCCTGCCCGATCAAGGGTTAGGGCTTTCAGATTCGATCTAAATCACGATTTAGGATAGATAGGCTTTGATTGGATGCCCTCAATTTAAAACTCACAATTCAATCCTCAAAATCTACCAATCTTCTCCTGGTTTCTGTAATTCCTGCCGAAGCTGCGGTTCAACTCTTACAATTTAGAGATACAGCGTTTCCTTGCCTGATCCGGTACAGCCTGCCTACTAGAATCAGGGGTGGTAGAGTTGTTCCCATACCTCACCAGCTTCAAAAACGCTGTAGCTAAGTTGAGATGGCTTTCACAGGTTCCGCTAACGCATGACTAACGCCGCTGCCCTATCCTCTGTCGAAATTGCTGAGGCCGTTGAACAACGCCGCAATTTCGCCATTATCTCGCACCCCGACGCCGGGAAAACCACCCTCACCGAAAAGCTCCTGCTCTACGGAGGGGCGATTCAAGAGGCTGGAGCGGTTAAAGCCAAGCGAGCTCAGCGCAGCGCCACCTCCGACTGGATGGAACTGGAACAGCAACGGGGCATCTCCATCACGTCCACGGTGCTGCAGTTTGGCTATGGCGGCTACACCATTAATTTGCTGGATACGCCCGGCCACCAAGACTTTAGCGAAGACACCTACCGCACACTGGCCGCCGCCGACAACGCCGTCATGCTAGAAGATGCGGCCAAGGGCCTGGAGCCCCAAACCCTGAAACTGTTTGAGGTATGCCGGATGAGAGCGCTGCCCATCTTCACCTTCTTCAACAAAATGGATCGCCCCGCCCGTGAGCCCCTGGAACTGCTGGATGAGATTGAGCAGCGGTTGGGCCTACAAACCTACGCTGTAAACTGGCCAATTGGCATGGGAGAGCGCTTTAAAGGCGTGTTTGACCGTCGCCAGCGGCAAATTCACCTGTTTGAGCGTACCGCCCACGGTAGCCGCACCGCTAGGGATACCGTCATTGATCTGGGCGATCCCCGCATTGAAGACTTCCTGGAGCAGGATCTCTATTACCAGTTCAAAGAAGAGCTAGAAGTCATCGAAGAACTCGGCCCAGAGTTAGATCTAGACGTAGTGCATGCGGGCCAAATGACTCCCGTATTTTTTGGTAGCGCCATGACCAACTTTGGCGTCCAGCTCTTTTTGGATGCGTTTCTGGACTACGCGCTGATGCCGTCCCCACGCCGCAGCACCATTGGCGAAATTCCACCCACCCACGAAGATTTCTCTGGGTTTGTGTTTAAGCTCCAGGCCAATATGGATCCTAAACACCGCGACCGGGTGGCCTTTGTGCGGGTTTGTTCCGGCAAATTTGAGAAAGATATGGTCGTCAACCATGCCCGTTCTGGCAAAACCGTCCGTCTCTCCCATCCCCAAAAGCTGTTTGCCCAGGGGCGAGAATCTTTAGAAGAGGCTTACCCCGGTGATGTGATTGGCCTGAATAACCCCGGTGTCTTTGCCATCGGTGACACCATCTACCAGGGGCAGCGGCTGGAGTACGCGGGTATTCCCTGCTTTTCCCCGGAAATTTTTGCTTACCTCAAAAACCCCAACCCCTCCAAGTACAAGCAGTTTCAAAAGGGCGTTTTGGAGCTGCGCGAAGAAGGGGCCGTGCAGATCATGTTCTCGGCGGATGAGTCAAAGCGAGATCCAATTCTGGCCGCCGTGGGTCAGCTTCAGTTTGAGGTGGTGCAGTTTCGGCTACAAAACGAGTACAACGTCGAAACCACCCTGGAATTGCTACCCTACTCCGTTGCCCGCTGGGTCGAAGGCGGTTGGGACGCGCTAGAGGAGGCGGGTCGCCTGTTTAATACGGTGGTCGTCAAAGACAGTTGGGATCGGCCAGTGCTGCTCTTCCGCAATGAGTGGAATTGTCAGCAAATTGCGGCTGATCACCCGGCGCTCAAGCTCAGCACCATTGCCCCAGTGGTCTCTGGCAAAGAGCCAGAAAGCCCGTAGACGGATGATGGGGCCACCCTATTATGATCTCAATCACGCACTCCAGGGTCACTCATCACAGGCCTGACCCTGGTATATCACGCCGAACGCCTGTGTGATTTCTTACTCTAGATCAAAGTCTAGAAGAGCATCTGCTATGGCCCGTCCCTGTAGCAAACCCCTAAAAACCAACCCGTTCACGGCCTTTAGAGATCCGAGAACGGGAGAATGGCGCGTGGTAAAGAGCCACCCCAGGAACCGTCGATAATTCCTGGGGAAGAAAATCAATCGCGCTGTGCCAGCGAGGAGCAGACTCAAAGGTAAGCTGTTAATATTTTTCTGGGGACTGCCTTAGCAAACGGGCTATTGGCCTCCAGCAGGATTAACTCAAAAAGAAAAATTTAACCAGAAGTTCCTGGGCTCTATGCGCACCCTTTATCCTCCCATTGAGCCTTACTGCACTCACCAGCTTGCGGTGACGCCGCCCCATAAACTCTATATCGAGGAAGTCGGCAACCCTGAGGGTAACCCGTCGTTTTTTTACATGGTGGCCCTGGCGGGGGCAGTTCTCCAGCCTATCGACAGTTTTTTGACCCCCAGCGCTGGCGCGTCATTTTATTTGACCAGCGGGGCTGTGGGAGAAGTCTTCCCTACGCTGAGCTAGAGGGCAATACCACCTGGGACTTGGTCAACGATATTGAAGCGATTCGCACCCACTTAGGAATTGAGCGATGGACGGTTTTTGGCGGTAGTTGGGGTAGCACCCTGGCCCTGGCCTATGCCCAAACCCACCCTGGCCATTGCGCGGGACTGATTTTGCGCGGCATTTTACCCTTCGCCGAAAGGAAATTCGCTGGTTCTACCAGGAGGGCGCTAGCTATCTTTACCCCGATGCCTGGGAGCACTATCTGGCCCCCATCCCCGCCCCAGAGCGGGATGATTTAATCGCCGCTTACTATCGACGACTAACTAGCGGCGATCTCCAAACCCGCCTCACCGCCGCCCGCGCCTGGTCAATTTGGGAAGCCAGCACTAGCAAACTTACCCAGGATGCCGACCTGATGGCCCACTTTGGCGAAGAAGAGTTTGCGATGGCCTTTGCTCGCATTGAGTGCCATTACTTCATCAACCGGGGCTTTTTTTAGCCAGGATGCTCAGCTCTTGCGGAATGTGGATCGGATTCGACACATTCCGGGCGTGATTGTGCAGGGCCGCTATGATGTGGTCTGCCCCGCGACTACGGCCTGGGAACTCCACCGCGCCTGGCCCGAAGCTAACTTTGTCCTGCTGCAAGAGGCGGGGCACTCGGCGATGGAACCCGGCATTACCAGTGCTTTAATTGAAGCCACCGACGAATTTGCTGCCCTCGCTTAACCGGTCAGGCGCGGGTTAGCTTAACGCCCCAGGCGCTATTCTCTGGCGTGTTGGCAAAGCGTAGATTCAGCCCTTTAGCCAAGGCGAATCCAACTCTCAAGGCGCAACTGGGCAATTTTCTCAATTTCTCGCAGGGCCGTTCCCTTCTCGTCCCGCAAAGGATTGTTCAACCGCTGGGCAAAGTTCTCTAGAATAGACCTTTTTGTATGCCCCGCAACGGCCAAGATGAAGGGGAAGCCAAAGGTTTCTTGATAGCGTTGGTTAAGGCTCTGGAACCGGCGGTATTCTGCGGCTGTCAGGTGAGTCAGCCCGGCCTGGCTCTGTTCCGCCACAGAGGCCTCAGCCATTGCTACCCGTGTGCCCAGGTCAGGGTGGGCTTTAATTAAGCTGAGCTTTTCTGGATCAGACATAGCCCGCACGATGTCTACCATGCGTTGATGAAGCTCAGCCACCGAAGCAAAGGGCCGTTGATGCCAAACCTGGGCCGCGATACTTGGCGTTGCCTCGAAGGCTGGGCCAATGGCCTGAACGAATTCGGCCCTGGTCATTTGGTTGAGTTGGTTAAGCGTGTAGGGCATGGCGGAGGAGTGGAATACTGGAAGACTATTTACCATACCAGATGGTTTCAATTACCTCAGCCGCCGCCATCGGGTCATCCTGGGCCGCTAGGCCGCGCGTAGCGTGACCGAGCTTGCGTCCTGGGCGAACACCTTTGTTGTACCAATACACGGTAGTCTCCGAGAGTTGTTTAAGCGCTTGCAATTTACGATGGTGACTGGTGTCTGATTCCTCCAGACCCAGCAGGTTAACCATCACGGCCTGAGGATAGGCCAGAGCCGTTGACCCCAGGGGGCGATCGCTCACCGCCCGCAACTGCTGTTCAAACTGGGAGGTTTGGCAGGCCTCCAGGGTGTAATGGCCAGAATTATGTGTGCGGGGAGCAATTTCATTAATTAACACCCGATCATCCTGGGTTAGAAAGCACTCGATACCGACGATGCCGATCAGTTGTAGCGATTCAACCAGGCTACGGGCGATGGCGTCCATGTAGGTGGCTACCTCTGCCCTAACCGCCGCTGGGGCCAACACCCGCCGACAAATTTGCCCCACCTGCTGCGTTTCTACCGTAGGATAAACGGCCACCTCCCCCATCGCTGAACGCGCCACCATAATCGCTAG
>JAAUUR010000271.1 GCA_012031045.1 Leptolyngbyaceae cyanobacterium SM2_5_2 | reverse complement strand
AGTACCATTCGCCGTTGGGATCAAAACCGGGGCTCCTCTAGGCGACCCCCTAACCGGCAGCGATGGCCCAATCCTAGCCCTGGCCCTCAGCCCCGATGGCCAAACCCTGGTTAGCGGTAATGCCGATGGCACGGTGCAGCGCTGGTCGGTCAAGGATGGCACTGCGATAGGCACTCCCATCGCCGCTCACAGTACCCCAGTGCAGGCCATTAACTACCCAGCCGGAGGCCAAAACATTATCACCGGCAGTAGCGACGGCAGCCTGGCTCTGTGGAACCCGGATGGCACCCCGGCCGGACGGGTTGAGGCCGCCCACCAGGGCGGCATTACCCACATCACCAGCAGCCCCGATGGCCAGGTGTTGACCACCACCGGCGGCGATGGCACCGTGCGCCTGTGGGATCGGGCTACCCTGCAACCCCGGGGCGAAACTATTGCCGCCCATGGGGACAGCGTGAGCGCCGTGGCCTACAGCCCGATGGCGATACCCTGACCACCGCCGGAGCCGACAGCACCCTACAACTGTGGGGTGCCGATGGCGTGGCCCGCCGCCCAGAGCCCATTACCCTGGATAGTGCCGCCAGTTCCTTGGGCTACACGCCCGCCGGGCAACTGGTGGTAGGCACCAGCGATGGCCAGGTGGAACTGCGCGATGGCCAGGGAGAATTGGTTTCTGCCTCTGGCCAACCACCCAGCCTCTCGCCCCAGATGGAGGGCTGGCTCCGCAATGTGCAGAATTTACCCAAAAACACCTGGTGGATTCTGGCGGCCATCCCAGTCCTGCTGATTTTGCTGGGCTTACTGAGTGCCTTGTTAGGCGGACGGCGCAGGGCCAAGGACGAGGAGTTAATTCTCGATGTGGCACCAACTCCTGAGTTGGATATTAACTTCTCAGCCCTGGGGCAAATGCCACCTCCACCAACCCCCGAAGCCCTGCCTCCCGAAGCTTCCCTAGTGCCCGTTGAGGGCGGCGCATTGGATGGTTCCTCCCCCAGCAAACTAGAGCAGGCCAGGGCTGATTTGGCCGAGGGCAAGCGGCTAATGCGGGAAGAACGCTACGAACAATCTTTGCTTTGCTTTAACAGCGCCATCGAAGCCACCGAGGTCGAACGCCTCAAGGCCGAGGCCACCGGGGCACCCTTAGGCGCATTAATGCCATAGCCACCCAAGCCCAGGCCCAGCGAGGCCATGCCCTGGCCCGGATGGGTGAGGTGGGCGAGGCCATGGAAAGCTACAATGCCGCCCTCAGCCTAGACAGCAGCACCGTTGAAGCCTGGGTGGGTAAGGGGCAGTTGCTAACCGGCATGGGACGCTACGAAGAGGCGCTCTTTTGTTTTGACAGCGCCCTAGAACTGGATGGGGCACTGGCCGCCGCCTGGACTGGCAAGGGCCAGACATTGATGCAAATGGGCCGTCAGGCCGAAGGGCAAGTTTGCTTAAACCGGGCTGCTGCTCTGGCGGGCCAGGGTGCCGCTCCCATACCTGACCTCAGCCCTGCACCAATGCCCTATCCGCAGGCCAATGAGGGAGATTATAGCTATACCGCTGATGGCCCCAGTCAAATCAGCCCTCCCCTGTCTGTTGTGGTACCAGAGCCAGCCATCCCCTTGGAGCCTTCACCGGTTGGGGCTTACGATCCCGATGTGCCCTTTGAGCTTCAGCAAATGGTCATGGGCCTGCCGTCTGCAGATACTGATTTAACCCATGTTTCGGTTATTGATGAGGATGATGTGCCCCCAGAGCTCGCTGCAGAGGTTGCTCAATTGCCCAACCAGCCCGACAATGCGCTCGACTATGGCCAACCCGGACTAGGGGAGTATGGCCCCGGCGCTATTGAGTATGATCAGCCAGTGCTGTCTGGGTACGAGCAACCAGCGGCGTCCGAGTATAATCTAGCCACCATCGAGTTTAATCCGGCAGCCGCTGAGTATGGACAGTTCGCTGATACTGAATACGGCTTTGGCACTAGCGAATATAGCCCGGCAGCCGCTGAGTATGCCCAGGCTGGCTTTGCTGACTACAGTTCTGGGGTGGCGGAGTACGGTCAGCCGGGGTCTGTAGAGTATGATTCACCGATCGTTGAATACAATCCAGATGCTACTGAATATGGACAACCGGTGAGTGACAGCGCTTTTGCCCCACCCGAACTTTCTGCAACTGAGTTTCCTTCAGGCTGGGAAGACGAGTTTATTGATCAGATTAATCTGACCGCTGCCCCTGGGGCTAATTATGATCCCTTAGCCGGGGTCGCTGGCGAGGCGGCTCCAGAATCGCTGCCCCTGGATGGCTCCCTGGTAGAGGTGCCTCTAGAGCCTGGCGACTTTATTCCGCCGCCACCCTCGGATAGTGCCAGTGATTTTACGGCGACTTCGCAGGAATTAAGCCACCTGCCACCGGAGATTCTGGCAGCTTTAGCCAGCATTCCCCCTGGTTCACCGGATAGCTTTAATTTACCCGCCAGGCCTGAGGCCGTGCCGCCGGTGCCAGAGGCCGTTGATCCTACTCCGATGAGCTGGGTGAGGCTGTCTATCGATTCAGAAAGCCGCAGTCGCTTCTATGCGGTGTGGCATGTGGATAGCCGAGATCGCTCCTCTGGGGCCAATGGTGAAACCCTGGCGGTACGGCTCTATGATGTCACTGGCCTCAGCACCCAGGCCCCGCTACCAACCCCGGTAGAAGAGCAGCGCTGCCACGACGACTTTGCCCAGGACTGGTACCTGCCTATCCCCCAGTGGGAGCGCATCTACCTGGCTGAAATTGGCTACATTTCCAGCCTTGGCCAGTGGCGCGCCATTGCCCGCTCCGCAGAGGTACCGGCGATTGAGGAGCAAAGGATAAGGGCGGAGGAATGAGGGCGGAGGAAGAAGGGCGGAAGAGGGAGGACGGAATAGGGAAGAAGGAATGAGGCGAAGAGCGGAGGCCGCTTCTCCAACAGATGTCAGCTTGACGCAACATCCCCTATTTGGCTTGGCCGCCTGCCAGGAGTTAAGAGCGCGCAGCCTTCTAACTCCTAGCTCCTAAATTCCCTATCCCCAGCCCTATCCCGGCCTATGTTGATACCCCCAACTTTTCCGCCTATCTATAGACCTGGCTAACAACCAGCCGCTGCTCGGCCTTCACCTCGGCATAAAGCCCCTCCAGGCAAGACACGTTGGCGGCCAGGGTATAGCGTTGTACCACCCGCTCGCGGGCTTTGCGCCCCAGTAATTGGGTAATTTCGGGGTGGTCACGAAAAATCGGCAGAATGGTTTGTAACTGGGCCGAAACGCGCTGGGTATCCAGGACAATACCGGCTCCGTTGGCCAGAACCTCGCCATCGGCTCCGGCATCGGTGGCAATGCAGGCAGTGCCGCAGGCCATGGCCTCCAGCAGCGAGAGAGACAGCCCCTCGACCAGGGAGGGCAGAACAAACCCGTCTGCGGCGCGTAGCAAGTCAATCCGGCGCTGCTCGTCGGAGAGATAGCCCAGCCACAGGATGTCGTCCTCATCGCCGTAGAACAGCTTAAGGGAAGATTCTAACGGGCCGCTACCAATGATCGCTAGCTTACAGTGCGGCCCCATATCAGCCTGTCGCCAGCCCCGTAGCAGAGCTTCCACATTCTTTTCGGGAGAGAGCCGCCCCTGGTAGACAAAGAGCTGCTGGGCATAAAGCTCAGCTTTGGCTGAGGTAGGCCCAGGGGAGTAACGGCGGGTATCTACGCCGTTGGGAATCACCACCAGGGTTTTATCGGGCACCCCCAGTTTGAGCAGCAAATCCCGCTGCAGGTCAGAAAAAACAATTACCCGGTCGTAGTTGGCCAGGCAGGGGGCGTAGAGCTGGTAGGTGAGATGCTGGGTGCCAGAGGTCAAACTCCTCACCCGACGGTCAAAGGCGGGGTGGAAGGTGGCCACCAGAGGCAGGTTTAGCTCTGAGCAGATCTCTGGTAACCGAAAGTCCAACGGCGACAGGGTAAGGGAGGCATGCACCAAATCCGGCTTGAGGCGCTTGAGAGCCTCGGCCAGCAGCTTGCCCGACTTCAGCGAAGGAATGGTGAGGATTTGGGACTTGAAAAGAAACGGCAGCGAAACCTCTGAGCGATCCGGGTGGGTTTCGCTCAACGAGGAGGTGCCGGGTTGGGCAAAGTGGAGGAATGTCACCCGATACCCTCGATCCAGGAGGGCGTTTGTGATCTCCCGACCGTAGGTGACGTTGCCGCAAAACGGAGTTTTTTTACCCAGCCACGCAATGTGCATTCAACCAAACTAGCTATATCTAGACAACCTGAAGTAGCTGCACCAGGTTGCGTTAGCCGCTAACCCGCACAGACAGCTTGCCGTCATCAATCGCGAGAACTAGCCAGGCAGAGCGCCTATCGTAAAGCTGTATCGGCAATATACCAGGTTACAACTCCTCCAACCCCTACAATCACCCCTAAACCGACAAAAACATTGGATAAGCCCAGGGCCACCTCCACGACACTGGCCAGGGCTAGCGGTAACGTCAGAGCAATGTTGACCAAATTATTTTGTAGACCAAACACCTTACCGCGCATGTCCTCTGGGGTCGTTTCCTGAATCAGGGTTTGCATGGGAATACCCACGAACGCGCCACACAGCCCCAGCCCCGCTAGCAAGCCCAGCGACAGCCAGAGTTGGTGAGTTGTCCAGGCTAGCCCAATCAGGCAACTGGCCATGCCCAGGGCACCCCACAGGCTCAGGTAGCGCTTTAGAAAGCGCTGCCCGAAGTGCCCCACCAGTAGTGCCCCTGTCGCTAAGCCAACCCCGCCAGCGGCCAGTAAAAAGCCAAATTGCGAGGCTTTAAGGGCCGGAATCAGTTCTGCCAGGCGTACTGCCAGCACGGCCAGGGCGGCAAATACGCAGGAGAGCAGCACTAATTGCAAGATGGCCACCCTGACCTGCACCTGCTGCCGCAGATATTGGACGCCATCGCGAATATCGTCCCAAAACTGGAACCAGTCGCGCACGCAGGAGAGAGTTTCCTGGCCAGGGGCCATGGCCATCAGGCATAGCCCCGCCAGCAAATAGCTGCACCCGACCAGAATGGCCGGCCCATTTGTGGTAATACCCAGCAGGGCCATCGCCCGATCGGCCAGAGCTAGCAACGGTTCTCCCACCGCAAACCCCACAATCACCGACGCTGTCATCGTCGTGGTGTAAAGCGAGTTAGCCGACAGGAGCCCTTCTTCCTTAACGATGATTGGGATAATCGCCTGTTCCGCCGGGGCAAAGAACTGGGTCAGCGTGGAGATCAGGAACGTAATCATCAACAGTAGCCAGAAGGCAATCGGCCAACCAGCCACGGTGCCCCAGGTCGAAGTCAGCCAGATGCCCAGGGGCAGCAGCATGACTAATGCCCCCCGCAGCACATTAGAGAGCACTAAAACTGGTTTTTTGCGCCAGCGATCCACAAAGGCACCGGCGATCGCCCCAAACAGCACAGCGGGTATGGTAAACGCAATCATCACCGCCGACACCCAACCGCTAATCGTCTGGCCTGGGGTCTCAAACCGGGCGGAGATGATGGCAATCATCAACACCAGATAAATCTTATCGGCCAGTTGAGAGAACAACTGCCCCAGCCACAGGGTCAGGAAATTGCGGTTTCTAAAAATTGCGGCAAAGCCCTGATCCTGGGCCAGGGCAATAGCAGGCGATGAGCCCTTGTTAGCTGGGCCAGTTGCTACCTCACCAGCCTCAGGCGCTGGGGTTGAATCGGTTTCTTCGGTACTGCCCGGATGCCCTGAACCGGAGGGTCGGTGGTTGGCCTCCACAGCGGCAGTATCAGCATCAAACTCACGCAGCATGGGGCAACCAACGAACCTAATAACAACCAACGAGCACTGTCTACGTTCAAGTTAGTCCAGTAGTTTAAACAGTAGCAAAGCAAACATCAATCAGCGCCGCCGAGCGAATGGGGCGCTCAAAATAATCCTGGGCATATTGTCGCAGAAGCCGCTCAATTCTCGACCAAAATTCTTGATTGGTTAAAGATGATAGCCCCACCTCTGACGGCACAACCGGCACGGTGGCTATTAACTCAGGTTTGCTAAGCTGCTGTAACAAAGCCACATCAATGGCGGTCAACGCCGTGGGGGTGCGCCGAGCTGGGGCCCGATCCGATAGGGTTTGAGCCTCGCCCCACTGCACCAGGCCGCCAGCTTCACCACTAAAGCCCACCGTCCAGTTGGGGTCGAGCAAATCAGGGATGATCTGAGCCTGGCTCACACAGCAGCGATGCACCTCTGGCGCCACCCCCGCCACGGCCAGCAGATGGTATACCCCGTGGGACAACGCCGCCAGCAGCGAACCAACCGGGCTGGTTTCAAGGCGTTCCAGGTGTTCCACCAGGAGGTGAAACAGGTCGGCCTGGGAGCACTCGCTCAGGGCCATGTGCAGGGTGATTTCCGCCAGGTACTGGCTGGCCGTCAACCGGCTAAGATGCCGACTCAGGCCCGGAAACGTGCGCACCGTTTCCGCCTGAATGACTTTATCGAGCTGTTTACCTTTGACTACCAGCCAGTCGTTAATCACAAACAAGTCGCTGCGCCCCCCCAACCGCGACTGGTGCTTACGCGAGCCGGGAGCCACCGCGCGAATTAAGCCGTGGTCTGGGGTGAGGATGGTGAGCAGGCGATCGCTCTCCCCCATGGGCATAGCTTTGAGGTTGATGCCAGTAGCTTTGTAGGTGCGGCTCATAACGGTAGGGGCGGAGGGCGGAGGGTGAAGGGTGAAGGGTGAAGGGTGAAGGGTGGAGAGCGGAGGACGGAGGGCGGAGAACGGAGGGTAATAACGAGAAAGCGTAGGGTACCTGTGGTAGGGCGACAATGCCGGTGTACTTAGCTGCTACGAAGGGTATCCTAACCGGTGCTTGAGGGCCAGCACTTCAGGGCTATGTGGCTCAAGACCGAAACAAGCAGACAAAAGCATCTAGGGCGATGCCCGTGCTAAGCGGAAAATGCCCGGTGCGCTAACCAGTTGCAAAGGCTGCCCTAACCCGCACTTCACCGGCTATGGGCCGCTGATGCGATCTCGGCATGGCCAAACCCCGATCTCCGTTAATTCTACTGAAAGCATCAGAGCTAGCGACGAAAATCGCTCGGCAACCCGACACCTTCTTCCGCTTTCACGCCTCCGCCCAGCCTTGTATCTTATAGATGTGTGGCAGACCATCCCACCCTGGGTTGATAAAAACCGAACGTAGCATGGGTCGCCGCACCCTTCTGAAGTTAACTCGCAAAATCGCCAGGAGCCTAGACTCCGTATCGAGCAAGGACGAGTGATGTCAGATTAACCTCC
>JAAUUR010000270.1 GCA_012031045.1 Leptolyngbyaceae cyanobacterium SM2_5_2 | reverse complement strand
TCGAAGGCACCTCAGCCCCGAACCCCAGGCTGAAGCTCTGGCCACCTACGCGCCGCTGATTCAAAAAGAAGACTACGAACTAGACTGGAGCCGCGCCGCCATTGCCCTCCACAACCGGGTACGCGGCTTCTATCCCAATGCTAGTACCACCTTCCGGGGGCAACCGTTGAAAATACTGGCTACCGCGCCGCTAGGCCCGGCCTACTGGCCGCAGTTGCCCCCAGAACTGGCTCAGCTTCAGCCCGCCGTCAAGGCCATCACCGATGGAGCCCAGGCCGTTCAGCCCGGCACCATCGTCGGCTTGCTCAAGGGCCACGGCCCGGTGGTGCAAACGGGGGAGGGGCTGCTATTGCTGCGGCAGGTAAAGCCCAGCAGCAAGCAAAACCAGCAGGGCGCAGACTTTGTGAACGGCAGCCGCCTACAGCTAGGGGAAAGCTTGGGTTGAGCGGGGGCTGAAGTTGGCGGGTTGCAGGTTACGGCTGGGCCTCTACTGGGGGATTTCGTAGTTGGCGGCAATCTGCTGCACCTCTACTTCAGACAGGCTGAGCGCTTGGGCAACTTGGGCCGTGGTTAGCCCCATCTGTAATAAGTTAATCACCGCTTGATGGATTTGGTTTTGGGCCGCTTCGGTATCGGTAGGAATAAACGTGCCATCCGCAGTGCACCAGCGCAGCCACACCTGTGGCAGGTCGCGAAATTCCCCTAACCACAGTCCCAGACCAATGGTTAACTCTGGAATCCACAGGCGTGGGTTAGTGGGGGAAATCACCTGCTCCTGATAGCGGCCATCACTGAGGCGAAAATAGCGCAGGTGTTCTGTCTGCCCATTCAGGTGGCCCAGCGTCAACCAACAACCATGAATCTGTCAATGGCTTATCCCACCGCAGTCGGCAAGCAAGTTGATAAGCTGGTGTAGACCCGGTAGTTTTCTCCCTAGACATGAAAACAGAGCCCTCCAGCCAGACAACCCCGACTGAAGTTGTACCAGAGTACATTCGCAATCGCCGCGATGTTGTGTATCTGGTGTTAGCCGGTCTTTTTCTAGGCACCCTGGGGATGTTGAACATCCTCGGCATCAGCCGTTTTGTTAACGTTTTTACCTGGGGCGACTTTGCTGTCACGGTAGCGGTAGGTGTGTTGCCCTACCCGCTGACATTTCTATGCACAGATTTAATCTCTGAACTTTACGGCAAAGAACGGGCTAACCAGGTGGTTTGGGTTGGGCTGCTGCTGAATCTTTGGGTCATTTTTATTGTCTGGGTTGGTGGACTCCTGCCAGGCTTTGAGCCGCTGGATCCTGCAACCGGCGAAATCATGCGGGATGCGGCAGGTCGGTTGCCCGTGTTCTTTGAAATTCGCAATCTCACCTTTGGTGCCGTCACCGCCTCTATGGCCGCCTATCTAACGGCCCAGTTCGTTGATGTCTACCTTTTCCATTTTTGGAAAGAATTAACCAACGGCAAACACCTCTGGCTCCGCAACAACGGTTCTACCCTGCTGAGCCAACTGGTGGATACTGTGGCGGTGGTCATAATCACCCACTTTCTGGCCGGGGCATTACCGATCGACGAAACCCAGGATGTCTGGCCCCAGATTATTCGCTTTATCGGCTATGGCTACATGTTTAAGATGGTGGCGGCTCTGCTGGATACTGGCCCGTTCTACCTCTGTGTGTTTTGGCTAACGGACTACCTACAGCTAGAGTCTGCCGTGCCCAAACCCAAGCGCCTGCGGTTGGGGGGAAGGGAGCGGGAGTAGGGGGAATGGGGGCAGGGGAGGTGAAGGGGGCAGGGCTAAAGGCCAAAGAAAAGACACCCTGAAGGATGCGCAATTTCTATTAGCAGGTCTATTGGCAGGGAGTTTGACTCAGACCAAACTCTGCAAGGGCGGCTTGAAAGTTGCGGTTTTCGTGGCCGGGGCGGCTGAGTTTGATTAGTGCAAACCGCTGTAGGGGCGATAGGGCTTGCCATTGAGTTAGCGTTAGGGAGTAGCCGAGCGATTCAGCCTGGGCCTTTACCTCGGCGGGCATAGCTTGGGCATTCAGCCAGCTAGGGTTGGTGTCGATAGATAAGGTCTTGGCGGGGCTACCCTGGTAGTGACAGACCAGATGTTGCAGATAGTCGCGGTAGGCTGCAAGGGTAGCGGCCTCGTGGCAGGGTAACTCAACCAGTTGCTGCCGCTCCGTCGCTGTGAACTGGTGCCACTGGGCCAAATTCAGCTTAACGCCGCAGGTATCTAGCTTAAGCCTCACCTGCATCGGAATGCAGCGGAGAGAATCGACAAAATCCGCCTCAAACTGAAAGAAAATCGCGTTATCAGTCACGCCAGCCTTACCAATTTTGAACTTTGAACTTTGAACCTTGAACTTTGCCCCTCTCTAAGGCCGCCGGGGATGCAAATTCAATGATAATACTGACCATTGTAGGTAATGAGCAACGGCGATCTCGCCCCCGTTGTGGGCTGAGAGTTAGCTGCAGGTGGCGGTGCAGGGGTCAAGGAAATGCGCTCAACCGCCATGCCGGGGGGCGGAGTTAGCGCTTGGGCCAGGCGGGCTTCCTGCTCCAGCCGTTCCGTTTGAGAAACCAGGGTGCTCAGGCCATTGATTAAGTCTCGAATATTGCGTCGAAAGGTGGGGTCGCCGGTTAGCTCATCCACATCGGCCAGCACCTTATTAGCGCTCTGAAAGACATTGCGGGCAGAATCCAGGGTTTGCTGGAGCGTCACTAGGTTTTCAGGGGTGTTAGCGGCGGAGGTAATGGCGCGAATGTCAGCTACGGCGATGCTGGCATTGGCTGATAGGGTATCCAGATTCTGGAGAAACTCGCTGTCTTGAATAGTGGGCGCCAGGGTCGCCATGATGCTTTCCAGGTTGGCCGCGCTGCGGTTGAGGTTGTCTAAGGTGTTAACAATATTGCTGCGATTGGTGGTGATCAGGCTATTCACCTCGGTGCCAGTCATTTCAAATTGGGCGGCCGCATTGGTAATAGTATCGGTGGCCTGGTTAGCGGAGGCCAGCAGTGGGTCAAGGTCGGTTTGAAGCTGACGCGAGAGGGTGGTCAGTTCTTCGGAAAGGACGTTGGCATTTTCTGTGAACAGGGTGGCATTGTTGAGGGTAATCTTGAGGTCGCGAATAATTTCAGGATCCGCAAAGGCATTGGCCAAACTTTCAGCGGAGCGAATCAACGACTCATAATTAGCGCCCACCTGGCCGTTTAGCTCATCGCCATCGCAGATAATGGCCTGACTATTGCAATCGGGCTTGAAGGGGGTAAGCGCCTGTTCCTCAGCGCTCAGTAGCCGCACTGGGGTAATGTCCACCGTGGTTTCGCCAATTAGCCCAGATTGGTTTACAAAAATCAAAGAATCACTGGGAATACGCAGTTCCGGTTGGGTAATTTCCACCGCCACATCCACCTGGTTAGAGTCTGGTCGAATCCCCAGTACTCGCCCCACCCGCACGCCCCGAAAGCGCACCGCCGTGCCCTCCTGCATGCCCAGGGTATTCTCAAACACCAGGGTGGCGCTGTAGCTCTGGCGGCGTGGGCTAAAGCCTCGCAGCCACAAGACCAGGCCGCCAAACAGCGCTACTGCGATCAAAATTAGCAGCCCCACTGAGCCTTCTCGAATTGCCCGTTCGCGCATTACTATCCCTCAGGTTGATCTATGCAATCCACAGAATGGCGTCACAATTCTCTCAGGTAATCCAGACTATCGCTAATGAAGTGTTTTAACTCAAGTACTCGGCCTGAATCTTGAAGAACCTTCCCAGGGGCACTGCTTGCCCCATCCCCCTCTTAACTACTGCACCATTTGAATTGGCCCTTCCACTCGGCCACTAAAAAACTGCCGCATGTAGGGATTATCCGTGTTGTCGATGGCCTCTACGGGGCCGTCCCACTGAATTTTTCCTCGATGGAGAAAAATTACTCGATCCGCTGTGCGGCGAATGGTGCTGTCCTGATGGGTGACGATCAGGTAAGAGCCACAGCCGTGCCCCTGCTGAATATCGCGGATTAAATCCTCAATTACCGTAGAAGCAATGGGGTCGAGGCCAGCAGTGGGCTCATCGTAGAGCAGCAGCGCCGGTCGATCTTGGGGGTTCTCGGGATTAGAAATAATGGCGCGGGCAAAGCTAACCCGCTTGCGCATACCACCGGAGAGCTCCGCCGGATAGCGATTGCCAATGCCCGGTAAACCTACCATTCCAATACCTCATCCACCAGGTGTTTAATCTGCTGGCGGGGTAGCATCGAGTGCTGATACAGCAAAAAGCCAACATTCTCCTCCACGGTCAGAGAATCGAACAGGGCGGCCTGCTGAAAAACCATGCCAATTCCCACCGGGTCAGAGGAGTCTTCAATCAAGCCCTCTCGCTTGTGCCCGGCGACATAGATTTCGCCAGAGTCTGGCGCCAGTAACCCGGCAATAATTCTCAAAATTGTTGATTTACCCGTACCAGATGGGCCAATAATGGCCACGGCTTCGCCAGAGTCAACGGATAGGTCGATCTGATCGAGCACCGGGCTGTTGCCAAAGCGCTTGGAAATACCCTGGAGCTTCAGCAAAACACGATGGTCGCAGTCAGCCTGGGCGGCCAGTTGCTCCTGTGGGCTGAGCGGCTTGGCCAGGCCATTGTTGTCGTAGCCAGTCTCCAAGGAATTATCCATAGGTTTTGACCGGGATTATAGATTGTCCTAGGGCTCAGTTTACCGAGAATCCTCGTCTTCAACATTGACGGCCCTGGTGGATTAACTAGGGGTTAGCCTCAGGGATATGGGGCTAAAATCGAAGACGCATAATGTGATTTAACCCCAAGTCATAGAAGCTACACTATCCTTCGATAGGGATCTACCGAGTCTTGGCAGCACTGGCCCACCCTTGGCGTCTTTCAACCCTGCCTAGAGATGCGTACGCTGACCCTCACCTCACTCCCTGATAATGCGGCTAAAACCTTTTCCCCTGACCCTCGAAAAGCGACTGCGGCGGTTTCAGCAACCTGCCTCGTTGGCCTCATCGCGGCGAGGCAATCGCTGGGTTTGGTGGCTGGCCCCTGGCCTGCTGGTCAAGCGATGGTTGTTTCTTAGTGTTGCCGGAGTGCTTATGGTAGGCATAGGCATCATGATCTGGCTGAAACTAACGCCTGTCTTTTATACCGGCCAATTTTTGGGTGCTGCACTGCGGTTGTTCACCACCTACGTGCCCAGCTACGTGAGTGGCCCCCTCGGCATTCTGCTCGGTCTGGGGCTGATTTTATGGGGCCAAACCCGCACGGTTGGCGCGATTACCGATGTCTTGATTCCTGGTCAAGAGGAGGAATTACTGGATGCCCTGCTTACCCAACGGCGACTGTCGCGGGGGCCAAAAATTGTGGTCATCGGTGGCGGTACTGGCCTGTCTAACCTGCTGCGGGGGTTAAAACATTACAGTGCCAACATTACCGCCATTGTCACCGTAGCCGATGATGGCGGCTCCTCTGGGCGACTGCGGCGGGAAATTGGCGTACTGCCGCCGGGAGACATTCGCAACTGCCTGTCGGCCCTGGCGGACGAAGAAAAGTTACTTACCGAACTGTTTAAGTACCGGTTTGAGGCCGGCAGCGGGCTGGTGGGCCACAGCTTTGGTAACCTGTTTTTGACGGCCATGAGTGAAATTACTGGCGATCTGGAGCAGGCGATCGCCGCTAGCTCTAAGGTGCTGGCGGTGCGCGGCCAGGTGTTGCCCTCTACCCTCAGCGATGTGCAACTCTGGGCCGAACTGGATGACGGCCGCCGGATTGTGGGCGAATCTAAAATTGCCGAAGCCCGCCGCCGCATCGTGCAAATTGGCTGTTTACCGCCCAACCCCCCGGCCCTGCCCCGTGCCCTGCGCGCCATTGAAGAAGCAGACTATATCGTGATTGGGCCAGGCAGTCTCTACACCAGCATCATCCCAAACCTGCTGGTGCCTGACCTGGTTAAGGCCATTGCCGCTCGGCGAGTGCCCCGCATTTACGTCTGCAACATTATGACCGAACCCGGCGAAACCGAAGGCTTCGCGGTTTCTGACCACATTCGCGCCATTGACTCGGCCTGTGGCCAGTACCTGTTTGATGCCGTGCTTGTGCAAAAAAACTGGCCCTCAGAGGCTGTCATTCGCCATTACGCCAAGCAGGGGGTGGGGCCAGTAATCCTAGACCGCGATGCTGTTCTAGATTCAGGCCGCCGCATCATTGCCGCCAACGTTATGGAAGAGCGGGACAACTTTACGGTGCGCCATCAGCCTCACCACCTGGCCCGCGTGCTGCTACGGTGGTACTCTCGCACCCAACGGCTTTGGTCCTAGGGGTAACTCAGGACGGATCTGCCCCAAACCGCCGCCCCAGCCAACCAATGAGGCCACTGGCGATTGCCCCCGCCATCAGGATGCTAATTGCGGGCAAAATCAGCGGATTCCAGAGGGAATACCAAAGCTCTAGCCCCAAATTTAGATTCATGCTGCGGCCTATTACCGCCGCCAGAAACCAGGCAAAACTTGCCAGCACCACGCCCAAGTCCACCACTAAAATCCAGCTAATGGCACGGGAAACCAGATCTTTCATAGGAATTCGTAGATTGTTATAACCCAAAACCTGTCCATCATTGTAAGGTGGGCACCGCCCGCCCGCCCCAAGACCGCTACAGGTTTACCCAGCTTGCACCAAATTTGAGTAAACCACCCCGCCGATTCCCTCGTCTATCCCCCATAAAAAATGGGCCAACCCATTCCTGAGCCAGCCCATTGAAATAATGAACACGTTGATTAAATGTCGATAGCCTCTGGGGGGCTTGACCTAGTCTTTGTCATTTGGCATCAATAGATTGTCGGGGTCAACATAGTGGCAAACAGCGTCATCCACGCAAATCAAAGCCCAACCAGAGGCTTCAATGCTGACTAAACTATAGTCCCCATCTTGCACAAAAAAACCTTTATGGTTACGGGTTTCAGGCTTGATTCCAACAGAGGTATTTGACATGGTTATGCTCTCCAGAAACGACGACCAGCAATCATGAAAAAAAGCTTATGGCTTCGATGAAAAAATCCTATCATCACCTTCATGAGAATTTTATTAAGTAATTTGAGGGATTATGTCAGGTCAATATGTTACATTTTTTTATTTTATTGGATCTCACCAATCAAACCCTAATGATGCCGTCCCTAAGTCCCAAGGCATAAAAATTCTATAGCGGAAGAAAGATTCACTTAAGTTTTATGAACTAGGGTTGATTGATTCCCTTACCTGTACTTGGCGAGTAGAAATACTTATTTTTGGGCGCTGTCTGACTGATCCCTGACCCCTTAGCGCTTGTTTGTCTG
>JAAUUR010000269.1 GCA_012031045.1 Leptolyngbyaceae cyanobacterium SM2_5_2 | reverse complement strand
GTTGACCCTGCGAGATCGCATGGAGGCTCTGATTCGTCGGGAGATTGACCATGCCCGCAGTGGACAGCAAGGCAAGATTGTCGCCAAGATGAACTCTCTGGTAGACGCCGAAATCATTGAATTACTCTATGAGGCATCCCAGGCGGGCGTGCAGATTGACTTGATTGTGCGCGGCATCTGTTGCTTGCGTCCTGCTGTACCCGGCGTTAGCGACAACATTCGGGTAGTCAGCATTATCGGGCGCTTTCTGGAGCATTCCCGCATCTTCTGCTTCCACAACAACGGCCAGATCGAATATTACATTGGCAGCGCTGACTGGATGACCCGCAACCTGGATCGTCGGGTAGAAGCCATTACCCCCATTGAAGATCCGGCTCTCACGGCAGAATTGCAGGGCATTCTGGCCATCACGCTGGCAGATAACCGCCAGGCTTGGGACATGGCGGCAGACGGCACCTTTACCCAGCGCCGCCCGGCGGAGGGTGAAGATGAGCGGGGAACACAGCCTACCCTAATGGCGTTGACCCTGAAGCGAGATCGGGAAATTTAGGGTGCAGCGCTGACCCATTAGCTCTACCGAAGTTCTACCAAATTCGACTCAGTTCCAGAACAAAGCCAGGGAGCACAGCTTCTTCAGAAATATACTGGGGTGCTTGCAGTGTGGCGGTGGGTTGCCCTGGCCAATAGATCGCTACTTGCTGGTCTATAAAATCACCTGGTCTATAAAATCACCTGGTCTATAAAATCACCTGGATTAAATGTCCTCTGGGCATTTAATCCAGGTATTGTTGATGACGGCATTGAAGTAGGCTGAGACCATGGGCAATGACCAAAACATCCTGGGAAAGACGACACGTGCTATCGCTGGCCGACTTTACGGCAGAGGAACTGGAAACCGTAGTAGAAACCGCCGTTAGCTTTCGAGATGTGCTCTCGCGGCGTACCCGCAAGGTGCCAGCGTTGCAAGGGTTGGTAGTCACCAATATGTTCTTCGAACCCTCCACCCGCACCCGTAGCAGTTTTGAGTTAGCGGCCAAGCGCCTGTCCGCCGATGTGCTGAACTTTGCTCCAGGCACCTCTTCCCTTACCAAGGGCGAAACCATTTTGGATACCGCCAAGACCTACCTGGCGATGGGTACCAACTTGATGGTGGTTCGTCACCAGGAAACGGGAGTACCCCAGGCCATTGCCATGGAAATGGATCGCCTGCACTCTGGCGTTGGGGTACTGAACGGCGGCGATGGCCTCCATGCCCACCCCTCCCAGGCGCTACTGGATTTATTTACTCTGGCTCTTACCCTAGACCCAGACCATCCCACTAGCAAACAGCTAGCCGGTAAGAAAATCGCCATTGTGGGGGATATTCTCCATTCCAGGGTAGCGCGCTCGAATCTCTGGTGCCTTACCGCCTGCGGAGCCAACGTGCACCTGGCGGCTCCGCCCACCCTCTTGCCACCTGGTTTTGCCGATGCTTTTATCAGCCAATCGCCCCTGGCTATTTCCCGTGCCATTGTGCAGCACAACACCTTGGCCCCTGCTTTATCAGAAGCTGACTTTGTCATGACCCTGCGCCTGCAAAAGGAGCGCATGACCCAACACCGGCTGCCCAGCCTGAGGGAATATCACCAGGGGTTTGGGTTGACTCGCGATCGCCTCCGCCTTTGCCAGCCTACGGTGAAAGTCCTCCATCCTGGCCCCGTCAATCGCGGTGTAGAAATTAGTTCTGAACTGATGGATGACCCAGCCCTGAGCTTGATTAGCGAACAAGTGACGAGTGGGGTGGCGGTACGGATGGCGTTGTTATACCTAATGGGCGTGGGCAAAGGGGAATAGGTGGCGAGGTGATGGGATGGTGGAGTAGTAGAGTGATGAAAGTGCCTTCACGTCCTCACTTTCCCCCTGGTTTAAATCCAGCTTGGTAACCACCAACGCCGTTGTAGCGCTTCTGGCGAGAGGGGCGAACCCAGAAATACGGGCAACCAAAACCAAAAGCTGAGGGCGATTATGCCCAACATCATCCAGGCTAGGAGGCGATGAAATCGGTAGCGAGAGTCAAGCCACCGAGCCAAAAGCCAGGCCAGGGCTAGGGCACTAAATATAACCATGCCCAGCGCGTGATAGAGAAACGTGCAGCGGCTCACCAGCATCCATGGCAACCAATTGGCCAGGTAGTTGATGAGAATAAACCCTGCCACGAACGATCTACCCTCACCGTGGAAGTGTCCTGGGTTGGGGCGTTGAGCGCTAAGGGATTGGGATTGGCTGGCTCTGGTTCGCCAACGGCCAATCTGGCTTAAACCCAGCCCTAGCACCGAGGCCGTGCTCAACCACCAAAGGGCGGGGTTGCCCATGCTTTGAATGGTGAAAATGGTATCGCCGTAGGCCCGGTAGGGGGCCAGCATGGCCCCGCCATCGGTGCCACCCACCCCTTTATGAAAATAGGCGACAGGGCGTAGCATCAAGGGCCAGGTGTACCAGGCCGAGCAGTAGGGGTGGGGAGCATCATCGGCTGCAATAGTTTGATGGGCTTGCCAAAGGTTAGCGTGAACCGTGGCGAAGGATTCTCCGGTCAACCTCAGATGGGGCAGCCACAGTAGGCCATAGGTGATAATGGGCACAAGCCCCAGATAGATCAGTAAGGGTGGCCAGGGCAGTTTTTTCCCCGGCAGCCCAGGCCCAGAACGAGGGGAGTGGCCGTTGTTCTCCCGGCCAGCCGCCAGTTCCCATAGCACCAGGCCCAGCCAAAACCCAGCGCCATTCCACTTAACGTTCACGGAGGCTCCCAGCGCTACCCCTGCGGCCAACCGCCAGCCCACAGTCCAGGATTTAGCTTCCTTAGGGGCTAACCAGCAGACCTGACCCAAGAGCCCAAACCACAACCAGTAAAGGTTGATTAAAGCCAGCCGCGACTCTACCAAAGTCAGCCCCTCCAACACCATCAAACTTCCGGCCAGCAGGCAAAATCGCCAGCGGCGATCGCCCTCATAGCCCCGCCCCAATTGATAGGCCAGTGCTGCCACCAGCAGGGGCAGCGTTGCGCCGAATAGGCTATTCATCCAGCGAAAGCTAACTGGACTCAGCGTTTGCCCATCTACAACTAGACGTGGCCAGTGCAACCAGTTGGCTGGGTCACTGGCCAGCCAACTTCCCAGCGCAATTAAATATTTACCGAGGGGAGGATGGGCATCGAAACTGGGAGTCTGGTTGAGATAATCCAGCGCAAAGGAAACGTAGTAGATCTCATCGAATACCAGCTCGTTAAACCGTCCTAGATGCCAAACTCGTAGCCCCAGGGAAATTAGCCCCAAAAGCCCGATCCACAGTGCGTTGGGTAAGGAAGGTTTGGTCATGGGCCTAGAGCAGGTTATTATTAAGAATTGCGATCGCTCGACTACTTAACGGTTAAGGAGAGTTTCCTGTGAAATTAAGTCATGTTGTTGCGAGTGTTATAGCAGGTCTGGTAAGTGCTTGGGGAATAACCCCAGCCCTGGCCGTTAGCACTGGCATCCTTTCAGGCGAAATGGTGAGAGAGGCTAGCCTGGAGCCCCCCCCCCTTGGCCCTGAGACTACTTGGCTTGCTCAAAACCAATCCTCTAGTAACCTAAGTACGGCTCAGCAAGAGCAACTGGACGATCTATTGCGCCAGGGGCAAGAGCGAGTAGCGGCCAAAGACTATGCTGAAGCCATTGCGATCTACCAGCAAGCCGCCCAAATTGACCCCCAAAATGCTCGTATTCTCTCTGGTATTGGCTATCTACATATCCAACAGGGAGACTATGCTGAAGCGGTAGCGGCTACCGCCGTGCCGTTGACCTGGATAGTAACAACCTGGCCTTTCGCTATGGGCTGGCTCATAGTCTTTACAACAGTGACCAGCTTGACGAAGCGCTGGAGATCTACCGCACCATTGTGGCCCGTAACCCCCGCGAAGCTAATGCCTATCTGGGTATTGGCAGCATTCAAATTCAGCGGCAAGATTACGAGGCTGCTCTAAGTATTTACGAGGAAATGGTGCGGGTGATTCCTGGTAATGCTCAGGCTTACGAGGCCTTGGGAAACCTTTACATCCAGCAAGAAAACTACGACCAGGCTCTGGTTTACCTACGTCGAGGGCTACAAGCCAGCTCAGATAAAAGCAATCTCTATGTCAACATTGCCAATATCCAAATGCTGCAAGATGACCCAGAGAGTGCCAGGGCAAGTCTTGAACAGGCACTGCGAGCTGATGATCGCAATGCTCGCGCCCAAAATCAGATGGGGTATTTGCTTTTCCAGGAAGGCGATCGCGATGCCGCCTACGAGTACCTACTCAGGTCGGTGCGGCTTGATCCTGACCTGATATCGGCCCATGCGTTGCTGGGCCAACTGTTGCTGGAGCGGGAGCTATATCTTCAGGCTGTGCTGTCCTACCGAAAGGTAACGGAAGCCCGCCCTAACGAACCGGCTGGTTTCTATAATTTGGGGCTGGCGTTATGGGGCCAGGGCTTGCATGCTCAGGCGTTGTCTAATATTGAACTGGCCAGAGTTCTGTATGAACGCCAGGGAGACACCACTGGAGCCGAGCGGGCTACAGAGCTAATTAATTTCTGGAGTGCTCAGCGGTGAAAATTGGGTCGTAGGCAACATCCGCCAGCCAAAAGGTAGCGCTCAAAAAGCTGGGGTTGAAAGTCATGAAATTCATCAGAACCGCAGAAGCCCACAAGCACCCACTAATCTGATATTCATCTCCAGGTACTGCTGGCCGATAGGTAATGGTGTGGATAGTTCCAGCACAGGGCTACTTGGGATGGCTAGCCCGGTTAACATTACTGCGGCAAAGTTTGTGAGGGGGTTTCTCCAAAGAGTGCTTTGTAGTCTCTGGCAAAATGCCCCATGCTGAAAAATCCCCAGTCGCGAGCAATGTGGCTGATGGTTTGCTGGGTTGGGTTGGCGGTTTTGAGGACACGGCGAATACCGTGTAGGCGCTGCACTTTGAGGAAGGCCATTGGTCCCATGCCAAACAGGTCTTGAAAGCCGTACTGTAGCGATCGCTCACTGGCACTAGCCGCTTGGCAAATATCCGCCAGGGTGATCGGGCGGTGCAGATTAGCCACCATGTAGGTCTGGGCCGCTGTGATAATTTCGGCCCGGCGGTAGGGGCGTGGGGACGTGGCCTCATCCGGGTGAGGCAGGGCATTGATCAACAGCGGCAGCAGATCCTGCTCCACCAGATCGGCCCGCAGATGCGGCAGAAGCGCAGAGGGAGCTAGGCTGAAGTGGAACAATTGCTGCACATAGTTACGGAGGGGATTGAAGCGCGCTCCTGCGGGGGTGATGATATTACGAGCCAGAAAAGCTTCATCCAAGTCGTAGCGGTTGGCCATGGCCGCATAGTGCTGAAACAACGCCTTGGAGACCGCAATATGGCCATGATGATAACCCGTTGGGGGAAGCACCAGGCGCACAGGACGGCGGGCATCAAAACCAAAAATTACCTGAGGGTTGAGGGGAATATCGTGAGCATAGGTAGGCGGAGCCGGAGGTTGCAGCGGCAGGGCAAACATCAGACTCTCTGGGGGCTTATCGCCGATGGCCTGCACCGCCTGGTTAATCTGAATTCGGGTGATGTGAAGCCCTGGGCTGATCCCTATCGTCGTTAACTGCCCCTGAAAGCTGCCCCGGCTTAGTTGGGTCAGTTGCGGGTTGATACCGACCATAGCCTCACTCAACTGATCCACATCGCCGTAGGTTTTATCCACAACTTTGAGGTGAGGCAGCATACTCTCAAGGTAATCTTTACTCATTAGCTCGCTTGATGCTATGTCATGATTATGATTCGCAGCTTACACAGCGTGGTCTTTTTAAAGATTAACCAATCTTTAAAGGCATCCGCTTAAGAAGCTTAATCTCAACGGTACCAATAGTAGGGTGTTGCCCCGTTCAACCATTGTCTTCTGAGCCATTCGACTAGAGGATTTCACTATGTTTTTTACCCGCCACCTATCAAAGATGCTCTTTGTTATGGGATTGGCTACGGCGTCTTGCTTTATCTATGCGATCGCGCCGCAGTGGGCTATCGTGCACATCTTGAGACTCCCCTACGACGAAACCTTCGCGGCGAATTACTTCGATCAGGGGCACTATTTTTTCTATTACCACTGGGGCGTCATGGTGGGCTTTATGGGCGTGGTGATGGTCGTGGCGGCCTTCAAGACATCCTGGCGGGCCCAGTTGTATTCTACTCCTTCGCAGAAAAAGCCTGGATGGTCGCCCTCTATGTAGCCTCTCGCGGCTTCGCCAACCCCAGCACCTACGGCTATTTTCCGGTTTTGGTGGTGGATGCCTTCGTGTCGCTATGGACGATCGGCTACTGGATCGAACAGCGCTCCATCTTTCCCAACCCGGAGATCGAGCCATGGTCTATAGGCTCTGAGCCGAAGAGTGAACCGGCGATCGCACTGCCGGATCCTGAAAACATGGCCTGACCCAGAGTGAGCCAACCGTTCAGACCATCGAAGGGGCAGCGGTCAATGAGTTGTCAGTCCAGTATCTTGTTGTGCTGCTCAGGTTACTGGTGGGGACAGTAGTTGAAAGGCTACCTGTTGGCGTTAAGTATCAAGTGACCGAATGCGAATTCATGAGTTACGGTAGTACTATTTCCTACGCGGCTTCGGAGGCTATGGATATGACTTCAGTATCCCACCACCAACCGGCCATCATTCGTACAGAGCGAGGGCTGACAATTTCTGGCACTCGCATTACCCTTTACGATGTGATGGACTATGTAACGGCTCAGTATCCCGCAAAATTTATTCGCTCCTTATTTGATCTAACAGAGGATCAGATTAACGCGGCCTTATCCTACATCAAAGCAAATCGCCCTGAGGTTGAAGCAGAGTATCAACTAGTTCTAAAACAAGCTGAGGAAAATCGACAGTATTGGGAAGAGCGCAGTCGTGAACACCTTGCTCGTGCAGCAAAGAGATCTCCTCAGCCAGGTCAAGAAGCTCTTTGGGCAAAACTTCAAGCACAGAAAGCTAGGCATGAGCTAGAAGCATGAAGTTTTTGATCGATCACAATCTGGGGGGACACGCAGAGATTTTACTGGGCAATATCGCGAGTCAAGGTTGGCTAGAATTACTTCCGATTCGCTTTGTTACCGGCTCTTCTGGATTTTAGGTGATTCTTGTAAACTAGATTACAGTTCGTCAGACTGTAGCCACTATGGACTTTCACCTTGATACCCTGCTGAATCTACCTATCTTACGATTGAAAGCTGTGTTCAAGAGGGGCAGCAAGCCTTTCTAAAGCTTTGTTTTCTAAATGAATCAGCGACTTGTCCTCATTGCCAACAACCCAGCGATAAA
>JAAUUR010000268.1 GCA_012031045.1 Leptolyngbyaceae cyanobacterium SM2_5_2 | reverse complement strand
AGGGTATTGCGATGGGGTTTTATGGCCTTGCGGCCCTGGTCATGGCTACCTACCTCTGGCTGGTGATTTCCCTGGATGTGGGTGGCGGCTACAACGAGTTTGACAAAGTGTCTAATCAGGTACGCATTGTTCGCCAGGGCTTTTGGGGCAAAAACCGCCGCATCGAGATCGAGCAACCCCTGGAAGACATCACCGCCATTCGCGTCATATCAAAGAAGGGCTCAACCCTCGCCGCGCCCTGTATCTGAAGCTCAAAGGCCGCACGGATATTCCCCTCACCCGCGTGGGTCAACCCATCCCCCTCTCAGAACTAGAAAATCAGGGGGCGGAACTGGCCCGATTTCTCCAGGTGCCGCTAGAAGGGCTGTAGGGCAGAAGTGGGGCCTTGGGTGGATGGTGGGGTAGTGGGGATTACTGGCTACTTGACTCATTCTTGGCCTTGGCTAGCTAAAATCGCTTCTGCAGACGCTAGAAGCGTTTTTATCATGGCAAGTTGGTCACTGTTATGTTCGGAGCGAAGGATTTATGGGACTGAACACCCGTCTGTTTAAAGTTACTTTGGCGGCTCTACTAGCGCTTTGGGTAGGAGCCTGCGCCACCTCTAGCCCGGTTGATTCAACAACGACCGAGGCACCCGCTGAGCCAGAAGCGACGGAGTCGGTAACGGCGGCAGATCCGGCCGCTATCGATCCTGCCCTGCCCAGGCTGGAGGGAACTGCCACAGTTGAACTGATGGTTAACGGCGAGTCGATTCTAGTTGAAGTCGATGGGATGAATGCCCCTGTTACCGCCGGAAATTTCGTGGATTTAGTCAACCGTGGCGTTTATGACGGCCTTTCCTTCCATCGGGTGGTGCGAGATCCTCAGCCCTTTGTAGTGCAGGGTGGTGATCCGCTAAGCGGGGATCCTAATGTTCCATCTTTGCAGTTAGGTACGGGTAGCTTTATCGACCCTGACACCCAGGCGCCTCGCTATATTCCCCTGGAGATTAAGCCAGAGGGCGAAGATAACCCGCTCTATAGTCAAACCTTTGAGGATGCTAGGCTCAATGCGGCTCCTCAGCTGGCTCACCGGCGCGGCGCGGTGGCAATGGCCCGTTCCCAGGCACCCGACACTGCCTCGTCTCAGTTTTACATTGCCCTGGCCGACCTGCCGGTTTTGGATGGTAGCTATGCCGTCTTTGGCTACGTGACCGAGGGGATGGAGGTCGTTGATGGGATTCAGCAGGGCGATCGCATCGAATCGGCCCGGGTTATTGACGGATTAGACAATCTCAAAACCAATTAACTCCGTGGTGCTTGTTACAGGTTTGGGAGCCGTCACGGCGTTAGGGGCATCCCTACCGTTGACTTGGGAGCGCTTGCTGGCCGGTAAATCGGGTCTGAGCCAGCGCCAGCCTTTTCCAGAACTACCGGAGCTACCCCTGGGCATGGTGGGTCACTATCCCCAAAGTGTGGGAAATTTATTGGCTCCAGCCGTGGCAGAGGCGATTAGCGATGCCGGGTTGGTTCCTCCCCTGCTAGACTGCGGCGTGGTGATTGGCTCCAGCCGTAGCTTTCAGGGAGTTTGGGAAAGCTGGGCTAAGGATTGGCTGACCATGGCAGCCCTGCCGCCGGGAGAGCCCTGGCTAGGGGCACTACCCCACATGGCGGCTGTAACCACAGCCAGACAGCTGGGGGCCACTGGGCCAGTCCTTGCGCCTATGGCCGCCTGCGCCACAGGGCTACTCGCCATTGCCCAGGGGTGTAGCCTGATTCGCCGGGGCCAGTGCGCGCAGGTGCTGGTGGGTGCCGTAGAAGCGCCGATTACCGCGCTGACCCTGGCTGGGTTTCAGCAGCTCGGTGCCCTGGCCACCACAGGCTGCTATCCCTTTTCGGCCACCCGTGAAGGACTGGTTTTGGGGGAGGGAGCCGCCATTCTGGTGCTGGAGTCGGAAGAGGCCTTGCGCCAACGTTCTGGGGTCGAGCCCTACGGCCAAATTCTGGGGGATGGTTTTAGTACTGACGCTTACCATAGAACCGCACCAGATCCTCGCCAGGGGGGGAGCCGGGCCGCCCTCAAGGCCTGCCTACACCGGAGCGGATTAATGCCCCACCAGGTGGATTACGTCCACGCCCACGGCACCGCCACCCAGCTCAACGACGCCCACGAAGCCAGATTAATCTCTCAAGAACTCTCCCACCTACCGGCAGTTAGCTCTACCAAGGCTGCCACCGGGCATACCCTGGGAGCCTCTGGCGCTCTCGGTGCAGCCTTCTGCCTGTTAGCCCTCCGCCACCAATGGCTACCCCCCAACACCGGGCAGGTTGGCCAAGGGATCTATCCCAGCCTGGTTCCAGAAAGTCGCTCCGCCAGAATTAACGCGGCCCTCTGCCTTAGCTTTGGCTTCGGTGGCCAAAATGCAGCCCTGGCGATGGGGAGGCACCCGACATCAGAGCAAGGATAAATCCAAAATTGCCAACCCAAAATCCAACCTTATTTCGAGCTTTCCATCTGCAGCCGGGGTAGCAGGGCATCAGGAGTGGCCACCGGAGTCGTGATAATGCGTGCCCCACGTTCCTTGGTCATGTAAGTCCAAGCCCATTGCAGCAGGACTGAGAGCTGATTCTCAAGCTGGTTGAGCACGGCAATGTGTACCGCTAGCCAAGCTAACTTGGCTGGGAGGCCGCTCCACTTGAGGGTGCCCACTTCCATGACGGCAAAGGTGCGGCCAATGGTGGCCATGCTACCCAGATCGTTGTAAACAAATGGGGCGGGCACTGGCTTACCGGTCAGCTTGGCGGCCACTACCCTAGCGGCATAGCGGCCACTTTGCATGGCTCCCTGGGCAAGGCCCGGTACCGGCTTACCGCCTGACTCCATCGCGGCGGTATCTCCCACGGCAAAGACATTGGGCAAACCAGGCACTGATAGGTCAGGGTTGACCTTAACTCGCCCCGCCCGATCCGTCTCCACCTCCAGCCACTTACCGGCTGGGGAGGCCTGCACACCGGCCGTCCAGAAAACATTGCGGCAAGCAATCCGCTGGTCGGCCATGGAGCTGTCGGGATGGCTAACACTAATCCATACTCCGGTGTCGTCAACCTCTTTGACCCGCGAGTCAAGCAGCACCTCAACCCCAAGATTTTCTAGCTGCTTCTGGGCCTCTGCCGACAGCGTTTCGGCAAACATCGGCAAAATACGGGGGCCAGATTGCACCAGAATAATGCGCAACGTCGTGGGGTCAATGGCGTCGAATTCAGTATCAATAGTCAGGCGAGCCATCTCCGCAATAGTGCCCGCCAACTCTACCCCGGTGGGGCCACCGCCAACCAACACAAAGGTAAGCCGTTCCTGGCATTCTTGGGGATCAGCACACACTTCCGCCTGCTCAAAGGCCAGCAGGATCTGGTTGCGGATGTTAATCGCGTCTTCAACGGTCTTTAAACCGGGTGCTACCTTAGCCCAGTGATCGTTACCGAAATAGGTTTTTTGCGCCCCGCTAGCCAAAATCAGGTAATCGTAGGGGATGGACTGACCGCCCATGAACACGCGCTGTTCCACCGAGTCAATCCCGGTGACCTCAGCCATTAGCACCCGCGTATTTTTCTGATTCTGAAACAGTTGTCGAATGGGGGAGGCAATGTCATCCACAGATAACGTAGCCGCTGCCACCTGGTACAGTAACGGCTGAAACAGGTGATGATTAGTGCGATCAATCAACGTCACCTGAGCCGGTGCTTTTCCGAGCGCTTTGGCCGCTTCCACCCCAGCGAAGCCGCCGCCGACAATAACGACCTGCGGCACTGAGCCACCTTGAGAAGGCGACTTTGAACCATTGTGTAGTTTCATTAGTTTGAAATTTCGTCGAACCTGGCAACGTTCTGTTAAGACGACTCCCATCCCCTCCCCAAAAGGCAGGATAGTGGCCTATCGTTGGCTAGATTATCGGCTGGGCATTTCTGCGGCGCAGGTATTCCTCAACACATGAATTAGCCTGGATCCGAAATCTTTAGATTCTCTTCAGGATGGCAGCCCAGGGTGAATTTTGGATTTTAGATTTTAAATTCGGCTAGGGGTGAGGTGTTGGGTTTGCGCCTGTCGTCCTCTGCCCAACTCCTGCCGATTGTCTAGGTGTCAAACCATGGGGCTGCTAGGTGTCAGGCAATTGCGTTTCATAAAGACATCGATATACTAGGGCTGAATTCGCTATTGATTGGCTTAGAAGAAACAGAAGGGCGTTTGTTTAGGACGTGGGCATGGCTCAACACCGCGACACATCGGGACGATATTCCTATCAGGAGCCTGATCCCCATCTGGGTACATCGGAGGTACCGGGCTTTTCCAGGCCACCATCCCCGGCTGACCTGGAGACAACGTCGCCTCGTCCTCCTAAGGCGGCACGCTACGACCCTCTGGCTGACTTGCGGCAGCAGATTGACGACGCAGCGCAGCCGTCGCGGTGGGCTTTTCAATCTTCGTTGCCGCCAGCGGCCTTCTCCCTGGGCAAACGGCTGGCCAAGAGCTGGCCCATTTGGTCGCTGGCTGGGCTGGCTGTGGTGAGTGGAATAGGCATCATGTCGGCAATCAGTCTGTTCCGCATTCCCAATTTGCCCAACTGCCGAGCCATTTTTTGGCCCACAGCCTCGGCCACCACCCGGCTTCAGTGTGCCGAAGCCTACGCCGAGCAGGCCACTGTGGATGGCTACGTGGAGGCAATCGCCCTGCTCGACTCGCTACCGGCGGATCATCCCCTCCGCAGCGAAATCAACCTGCGCATTGAGGAATGGTCGGAAAATATCCTGGATTTAGCCGAAAACGCCTTCCAGTCTGGGCAATTGCAAGCCGCCATTGGTATGGCCCGGCGCATCCCCAACCACACAGCGGCGGCTCAGATCGTGAGTGAGCGGGTCAGCGAGTGGAACCAGATTTGGCAAGAGGCCGAAACCATCTACGAGGCCGCTGAGACGGAGCTAAAAAATCTGGAGTTCCAAAACGCCTTTAGCCAGGCCACGCAGTTATTAACTGTCGGCAATGACTACTGGGAAACGGTTAAGTACGACGAGCTCAGCCGCAAAATTACCGCCGCCCGCGAAGACCTCAACAAACTGGGCCAAGCCAAGCGCCTGGCCGAAAAACGTACGCTAGCCGCCATGCAAGAGGCGTTGGAAATAGCCCAGGCCATCCCCAGCGACAGCCCGGTTTATGCCGAAGCCCAGCGAGTGATGCGTGACTTTGGCCGAGATTTGCTGAACATGGCTGAAGTCGCCCTGGAAAATCGCAACGCTGACGGGGCACGGCAAATGTTGGATGCCATTCCCGCCGGGGTCAACCTGGGCGAAGAAATTGCTGACCTGCGCACCATCATCGATGCTAGCCAACTGTCTTGGCAGGGCGGTATGGCTGGCCTGGAGGGGGCCATTGTGCGACTCCAGAGCCTCAGCCAAGATCGACCCCTGTATGCCAAAGCCCAAACTCTAATGCGCCGCTGGCAGGCCGAGGCGAGGGGCGATCGCAGCTAGAATGGGCTCGGCAGGTAGCTCTCCCCAATACAGCCGCTGACCTGCGAGCCGCCATTGATGAAGCCCAAAAAATTCCCCGTAGCAACCCAGCCTGGCCAGAGGTAGAAACCCAGATTAGCCGCTGGCAAGAGCAGATAGAAACCACCGAAGATCGGCCAATTTTGGATGAGGCCCGGCAGTTTGCCCAGGCGGGTGATCTGGCATCTGCCATGGCCACGGCCCGGCGGATTACCCCTAGGCGGGCACTCTATGAAGAGGCCCAGGGATTGATTGATGGCTGGCGCAGCGAAGTGCAGGGGGCCGAGGATGGCCCCCTGCTGGCCCAGGCCCAACAGCTTGCGGCGGCGGGTCGCTGGCAGGAGGCCATTGCAGTGGCCTCGCGGATTGGCCAGGGCCGGGCGCTCTATGACCAGGCTCAAACCAACATTGCGACTTGGCAGGGCCAGGTAGCCGGGCTAGAACAGCTTCAGCGGGCCTATCAACTGGCCCAACGCGGCACGGTTAGCGGCCTGGTAGACGCTATTCAGGTGGCGCAGCAGGTACCCAGCAGTAGCCCCCAGCGGGCAGAGGCCGCCCAAATTCTCAACCGCTGGAGCTTTGACCTATTGCGCCTGGCCGAAAGCGAGGCCCGCACCAACCTCAGCCGGGCCATTGATATTGCCGCCGCTATCCCGCCCCAAACCGAAGCCTATGCCCAGGCCCAACTCCTCCTGAGAGAGTGGCAGGCGGTGCCGGGAGCTACGGGTCAAGGAGATGGTTTTTAGAAGAATGGCCTGCTGAGGGACTTGGATTATCGATAGCTTCTCACTTGTTTTTCGGGGCGCTGCTTGCGAATCCAGCTAATAAAGCGCTGCATTTGGGGATGGGCTTGCAGCTTTTCTAGGGTGTTTAGCTCCCTGGCCAGGGTGTGGTTGTCAAACAACGTGTGAATTTGCTTGTGGCAAGGGCGGCAAAGCCACACGGTGGGGCCAGGCTCTTGCTGCCGCCGTTTGGTATACTGCCGGGGCACTAGATGATGCTCGGTTAACTCTGGCACTGGGCGATCGCACAACTGACAGGGCATAGGCTAAGGTAATGAGGAGCTAGGGTGAGGCCGATAGCTTTTATTTTCCTCTAGTAATTAAAATCCGGCTCCATGGGCTCCCTGTGCCTTGACGGGAGAGCTTTCACCTGGCTAGCATGACCTAGCAGTCGTGCGCTTGCCCTGAGCTATTCTATGTTTCCGCTAACTCTGTAGCCCCCTTTAACCGTGACCATGACCCACACTGAACCCACCGTTACCCCCATTATTGAACGCCCTAAAGCTGGATTTAGTGACTACGCCGAACGCTTAAATGGGCGTGCGGCTATGGTAGGCTTTGTGGCTTTGGTATTGCTTGAGCTAGTAACGGGTCAGAGTTTAGTGACTTGGCTAGGGCTACGCTAGGGCGGTACAAAAAGGAATTTCCACCGGCCCTTTAGCTCAGGTTGGGTTGTGCTTGGCTAGGAGATTAGCGCTTGAGGGATATCTTGGGAACCTTCTTTCTGATAGTGAGCGGTGCTTATCCTGCGACGACCAGGATAGAAGCGGCCTGTGTGTTGAGTTAGGGCTAAAACCCATTCGTTCTTTACTGAGAAAACAACCCGTTCTAACCACAGTGCTTATTGCTGGCGCTGTCGATGGCTTAATGGGAGCCGCAGATGATAACACCTCCCTGGCTCTATTTGGCTTTTTGCTGGCTATGGCTGGTCTCCTAGGGCTAACGCTCAGCGTTAGCCACAGAGGCCAGATTAACCACCTCAGCCCAGCCAATATCAAACTGCTGGATAGTCAACCCCTGGATGCCAGCCCCCTGAACCATCAGCGCCTGACTCCCCCCAAAGGATCAGCA
>JAAUUR010000267.1 GCA_012031045.1 Leptolyngbyaceae cyanobacterium SM2_5_2 | reverse complement strand
GCGCCGGTAGGAGTTGAGGCGGCTGAGGTTGAGGCGGCTGAAGTTGAGGTGGCTGAGGTTGAGGCGGCTGAAGTTGAGGCGGCTGAAGCTGAGGCTAAGGCTAAGGCGGCTGAGGTTGTTGCTGCAGTAGAGCCACCCGTTGCGGGTGCTGCCGCCGCCGAGGAAGAGTAGGCTAGCTGGCGCTAGGTCATTGGTTGGCTCAGGTGGGCAAGCTTAACTCTCCGCAGTTAAGTCAAGGATCGAAATGATCCGTAGGGCGTGTTATCGTTTCGCATCGGCCCCACTACACGGTCTCAACTGGCTGCCGCCGCCAACTTCTACCCTAATTTTTGGGAAGAGGCTAGGGATGGGAGCCAGCTGGGTAATTGTGGGGTGGATGTACCTAGTCCAAAAAATCTTGTGCCAGATTGAGCAACTGGTGCTAAAGTTATCAGCAATTTACTGTGTTTTGGGGCTTAAGTGTAGATCATGCCTGACACACCAGCGTTTGGCGTTGCTGGTTTGGCGTGTCTACAGTGGCTTGTTCTGGCAGAGAGTTGTCTTGCATGAGGAGTTGTCTTGTGGCTCAGTCTTCCTATACCGACATGAATGAGCAGCAAGCCGAAATTGCTCGGCTTGAGGCCGAGCTTGAAATGCGCGATCAGTTAGTGCAGCAATTGTCGCAAGAGTTGTTTCGGCTGGTTAAGGGCAATGCTGGGTTTATGCCCAGCCCAGAAGTATCGGAGCAACATCAGGCTGAGATGAGGGCTCTGCGCGACCAGTTGCGAGGTGTAGAAAAACAGATTGACTTTTACCAGGGGCAACTCGAAGAGCGCGACACGGAGCTGCTGCAACTACGGCAAACCGTGCAGGAGCTAACTGATCGCTCCCGCATGTTAGAACAGGTCGTTCAGGAATTGCCCGCGGTCTATCGCCAGAAGTTTGCCGAGCGGCTGTCGTCGGTAAAACAGCGGGTGGCCGAATTACAGCGAGAAAATCGCCAACTCCAGGCCGAACTCCAGAGCGTGACCTATCGGTTGGCCATGCGTACTCGCCGCAGCCAACGCCTGGAACTGCCCAGTCTTAATCACAATGGCCTCGATGGGATTACGCTGCCGTCCTTTGGTCAGCCTGGTCAACCGACCAGTGCCGCTAGTTAATTAGCCCTCGATGCAGGCGGCTCAGCCGAGACTGAGCGGGTCGTCGATGGCGGTGGCAGAGCCCTGAGGCTACCGGTATACACCAATGCCTGATGCACAAGGGCTATCACTTCGGCGCGGCTGGCCAAACGCTGAGGATCGAGTTTCGTTGCTTCGGGATCGATGGCCATTAAGCCTGCATCTAGGGCGGCGACCAGCGGTACCTTAGCCCAGTCAGGGATTTGCTGGGCATCTTGGTAAACCTGAAGCGCTGTTTGAGGGGGTCGGCTAGAGCGCAGACTCAGGCCATTGGCTAAGGCCATGATCACTTCCAGGCGAGTGGCGTTTTGATCTGGCCTAAAGGTTTGGTCAGGAAAGCCCGTGAGAAATCTCATTTGCAGGGCGCGTGAAATGCTGTCACCGGCCCAGTGGCTGGGTGGCACGTCTGGATATTGAGACGCTGGGACATGGTTCACCAGATCAAATACCCGCACAAGCTGGGTGGCCAACTCAGCCCGCGTCATGGTGGCAGCGGGCCGAAAGGAGCCATCGGGAAACCCGGCCACCAGTTGACGAGCCGCCAGATCTGTCAGCTGGGGGTAAATCCAATGGTCTAGGGAAACATCGGTGAAGCGCGGGGCTGGGGCCGATAGCGGTGGTAGCATCCCTACCGCCTGGGGAGGAAGGGGCTGGGCAAAATTGGCGGTGGCACCACCAGGGACGGAGTTTGGTCTGCCGGAGAGAGCCCCCTTAACCTGGCCAACGAAAAGGGAGTAAGCTTGGTTCTACGCGAGGCCACCCCTTCGATGACCGTTGAGGCCGCAGGGGGTTGTAAACCCGCAACCTGAGAACGCCCCATCCAACCGCCTACTCCAGCGGCCATGCCCATAAACAGCAGAATAAGCGCTATCTCAACTTTGATGTGGGCTTTAAGGTGAGGCAAAGGCAGCATTTAACCCCAGTAAGACCGAGTAGCTCAGGTTAACCTAAATTAGGCGACTTGGTTTATATAGTCCATGCACATTATCATAGGCTTTGCCAAGGTATCAGGTACAGGATTTCTACCTACATGCTGCGGTTAACCAGATAGGAAAGGGTATGAACCAGCGCATTACGTCAATCGCTTGGGTTGTTGCTGCCGGAGCGATACTGGCGGGAGTGGCCTACGCCCTACTACCACTAGGGCAAGACCAACGGGTGATGGCCACCCGTGCCAGGGTTGAGGCCCAGTCTCACAATCAGCCGATTCGGTATACCTCCCAAGCGTCCACTTTACTAAATGCTGTTATCGCACCGCTCAACTCTCTGCCTATAATGAAGCGCGCGATCGCCGCCTCTCCCGACTTCAATGCTGACAGTGTGCCGACTCTGGCTATTCTCAACGAGCCCATTAAAACCACCGGCCTTGGGCCAATTCAAATCGGCATGACAACAGCTGACGTCGAACAGACTGGCCTGGTACTGGAGCCCGTGGAGGGCAGCAGCCGAGGCGAGTGTCAGTACTATCGGATTCAGGATCACAGCGAACCGATTGGCTTAATGGTGATTGATGAGCGCATTCTGCGCATTGATGTGTGGCCTGGCAGTTTAACCAAGACTCCTAAAGGAGCGAAAATTGGTTCTTCAGAGGCCGACTTAGTTCGCTTCTACGGTGACCAGCTAGAGGCAACAGCTAACCCCATTACCCTAGGGAAAACAATCATCTTTAAGCCCAAAGATCCGGGTGAAGACCTCTACAGAATCGTGTTTGAAACCGATGATCGGGGTCAGGTGGTGCAGTACCGGGTGGGGCAGTTTCCTTCAGTCACCTGGCCAGAGGGTTGCGTTTAGGTCAAGGGCTTTCCATAGCGGCCAGGCTTTTGGGAACGGCCTCTGTAAGGACTTCACAGCCTGTTTCGGTAACTAAAACATCATCTTCAATGCGAATGCCGATGCCCCGCCAGCGATCGTCAATGTGAGGTTGCCCTTCTACGGGTTCATAGAGGGGAGAGATGTAGATGCCTGGTTCTACCGTGACCACATTGCCCACTTGAAAGGGCTTCCAGGTCTTATCGGGGTTGCGCAAAATGCCTGCATCATGCACATCCAGGCCCAGAAAGTGGCCGGTACCATGCATAAAAAAGGCTTTGTGCTTTTTCTCTTCAATCAGGGTGTCTACATCCCCCTGGAGCAGCCCCAGTTCTACCATGCCCTCAGTGAGCGTACGGGTCGCCGCGTCATGAAATTCGTTGAAGGGGGCATTGGGTTTGACCGCGGCGATTGCCCTCAACTGAGCTTCTAGCACCAGTTCATAGAGAATCCGCTGCTCAGCGGTAAACTTGCCCCCCACGGGAAAGGTGCGGGTAATGTCGGCATTGTAGTAGTCGTAGGCGCATCCAGCATCAACCAGCAGCAGGTCTCCCGCCTGCATCTGGCAGTTGTTCTCAACATAGTGAAGAATGCAGGAATTAATACCAGAGGCTACGATGGATGGGTAGGCTGGCCCCCGCGCCCTTCCAAGCGAAAAATATGTTCGATCTCCGCCTGGATTTCGTACTCATAGCGGCCCGGACGAGCGATGGCACGAGCATAGTTGTGAGCCTTCGCCGAGATGGCAATGGCCCGCCGCAGCAGGTCTAACTCCTCCGGCGCTTTTACCCGGCGTAGAGTCTGCATTAGCAGGGTGGCATCCTCAATCGCCACCGGCCCAGTGCCGCGCTTGTGATAGGTAGATAACAGCTTTTGCCAATAGCGCAGAATTCTATCGTTTAGCGCCTGGTCGTGGCCAAAGTGGTAGTAAAGGCGGTCTGCCTTCTCCAAGTACTTGGGCAAATGCTCGTCTAGCTCTGCAATCGGGTAGACCTCGTCTGCCCCATACCGCTCCTTAGCCTGCTCTACCCCAACCCGGTAGCCTGACCAGGTTTCTTTCTCCTTATCCTTAGGCCGCACAAACAGCACAAAGCGATGATCGTCGTGGTGAGGCGCCAGCACCGCCACTGCTTCAGGCTCGTTAAAACCTGTCAGGTAAAAGAAGTTACTGTCTTGCCGAAAGGGATGCTCCACATCGTTGTGCATGATGGCTGTTGGCGCGCTGGCAAAGATCGCCGTACCGTTGCCAATCAATTCCATCACCCGCTGGCGACGCTGACTATATAAACTTGGCATAGGAGCCGCTCAAAACCTCAGCATTAATAACTCTTTAACAATGTACCGCAGGCCGCACAGGTATGGCCTGACGGTTGCCCGCACACCCGCAAGAACATCTTCTGGACATCCCACCGATGGGCTGACAAAGCTTGGGGAATGGCGGTTTAACCCGACGTTCTGCCTGCTGCGCACAGGCAAAGCCCTAAGGCCTTCTTACTTCTGCCTTTCGGTACTAGGTAGGCTGTTTAAGCTCAGCGGGTAGCATCGGCCAATGCTGACTTTCATAGTTCCGTTTTTTAATCACCTTAGCGGGCACACCAACAGCTACAGAATACGGCGGCAAATCCTTTGTCACTACAGATCCAGCACCAACCACACTGCCCTGACCAATGCTAACGCCATCAAGTATTTTTGTGCCAGCGCCAATCCAGCAGTCATCTTCAATCACAATGCCCTGGTACGTGTGCCCCTGTTCGCAGATGGGACAGCTGGGATCTTCAAAGACATGATTATTGGCAAAAATGCCAACATAGGGGGCAATTAGACAATTTTTGCCAATGGAAATATATTCTCCAGACAAGTAGCTAAAGGGGCCAATATAAGTGTTGCTGCCAATCTTAATCTGACCGTTTTTTCCGGCTTGAGTGTGAACTCTTATTTCCACATTCTGGCTGACAATAACCCGATCACTGAGCAGAATTTTAGAGTCGGGTTCAAAATTCAGGATGCGAACAAAGCGTTCAACCCGCACTCTATGACCCAGACTAATGGACTTTGGATTATAAAAAAAGACACCGGGCGCAATTTCGGAACCGCTTTTAATGTCAGAAAAAATGAATCTGTAGAAAAATTTCCGCAAGAATTTACCCACAAAAAACGGAATGTCACCAAAAACAGCAACAAATAGTTTGCTCTGTAAATTCTCAAAAACCCGACTATACCGTCCCACAGCCGTATCAGGCAAGGTTACATCCATACGTATGGCCCTCCAAAGAGCGCGACAGCGATTAACGTCTACCAGTACTCCGTGCCAACTAGATGCTAGAAGCAAAAAAACCATCCGCCTAGAAGCGCGGCGCGGCGCCTACATAGACGACGTAGCAGTTATCAACCCTAACCAAACTCACAGCTCGGCAACCTAAAGATTGAGCCAGGCCAATGTATCAAGACTGTCTACGTAACGCCAACGCTAAAAACCTAAGCCAGATGAATAGCTCAAAACTAAAGAACCCAAGCTCTCTAGAATCCCTGATGGATATTCGCCTACTTCTGTACGTTAATTATTGTAAGTGTCAAAGTCAAATTTCTTTACGCTTTGCAGGAAATGATGGATAGATCTTTTCGATGGCTAGCCATACAGCACTTCTTTGCCTGGCGAGGTACCGCCGGTTTACTAGGATCAAGGGTTCTAGGGTTATCTATGTATCTTAGGAGTGCAGCATCCTGTGAGGGCTTACGATTTAAGCAATGGGATACTGATACACCTGAATCCGCATGCCGCTGGAGGGTAGATCGCTGGGACGAATAGACAGAGAACCACTGGGCGCACGGGTGATGGGAGTACCCTGCATTAGCGCCAGAAATTCATCCAGGGGCTTCAGATTGCAGGTGTCGCCAGCGGCGGTGGTGAGGTAGTGGGTAGGGATAACAATTTTGGGCGTTAAGCACCTGAATCGCCTGCACCGCCTCAGCGGCATTGTAGGCTTTAGGGCCACCACCTACCGGCACCAGCATCACATCTGGACGGCCCAGCAAAATTTGCTCTTCCACCCGCAGGGGAGCGGCGGCCCCGCCCATGTGAACGATGTTGATGCCGCCCTGGGGCCATTTCCAAACGGTGTTGTTGCCAAAGCGCCGTCCACCTTCGCGGTCGTGGGGGGTGAGCACACCTTGAATCCGCAGGTTCTCGAAGTCGTAAACCCCTGGCTCGGCCAGCACCCGAGGCTCGCCAGGCAGTTCGTTGAGATAGCCCTCGTCAAACAAACGGCTACTGATCATGACAATGTCAGAAGGCAAGGCGGGAGAGGGGAAACCAGCGGTGCAGCCGATACGACGAAAAGGATTAACCAAAATTCGGCGGCCGCCACCCGTGAAGAGAAAGGCGGTATGCCCCAGGCTGCGGATGGTGAGGCGATCGGTTTGGGCCTGGGCTGCTGACCAGACGCCTACTCCTGCCGCTGTTGCCAAACCAGAACTTGCATAGGCCAATAGTTGTCGCCGTCTCATGATGTTGCGCACTCCCACACTTCGGTTGCCCTAGATAGTTTAGTGTAGACCGTGACATCCACAGCTAAACGTCAGCTAAACGTCTAGTTTTGGCCAGTTAGGCAAACTGGGCCAAGCTTTGGCAGGTGGCCACACAAAATCGCCTGAGAATACGGTATCAGGCGGCTGGCTGACCGCTGTTAAGACGTCACCATTGAGGTTTTGGGGCGAGCAAAAATCATCCGCCCCGCCGAGGTTTGCAGGGAGCCGGTAACGACTACTTCTAGCTCTTCACCGATGTAGTCACGTCCTTCTTCAACCACGACCATCGTGCCGTCATTGAGGTAACCAATGCCCTGGGAGGGCTCCTTGCCTTCCTTGAGAATCTTCAGGTCAATGTCGTCGCCGGGCAGGTAGGAGGGGCGAATCGCATGGGCCAAGTCATTGATGTTAAGCACCTGCACGTCTTGAAAGCTGGCCACCTTGTTGAGGTTGTAGTCGTTAGTGAGCAGCATGGCATTAAGTTCCTGGGCCAGCTTTACCAGTTTGGCATCCACCGTGGGGATATCGTCGTAGTCCTCGGAGTTGATCAGCACCCGGTTAGGGTAGGCTTCGCGGACGCGATTGAGCACGTCTAGACCACGACGACCGCGACCGCGCTTCTGATCGTTAGAAGCATCGGCCACCTGCTGAAGTTCCTGCAGCACAAACTGCGGAACCAGCAGTTGCCCTTCCAAAAAGCCCGTTTCTAGCAGCCCTTCGATGCGTCCATCGATAATGCAGCTAGTGTCGAGAATCTTGGTTTTACAGGGCTTGAGGGTACCTTCGGCCACCAGGGTAGACTCCAGGGTGCTGGGACTAATCAACCGTAGCAGCGATCGCCCGTGGGTATCCGCCAGATTCATCCCGGATACGGCAAACAGGGCACTGCCCAGCACCGCCGTCATTGGCTTGATAAAGCCAAACTCTAAGGGAATGGGGCAACAAAAAATAGCGGAGCCAGCATCAGGTTGGCGATCAGCAACCCCAGCACTAAACCCACCGCTCGGGTTAAGAGGCG